>NVTD01000014.1 GCA_002401445.1 Candidatus Wolfebacteria bacterium
TTCTTTTAGGGTGTTGCTAATGGTGCGGCTCCAAGTTCAATGGGTGTGTCTCCAACCTCTTCTCAAAATATTGTTCTGTTAAAGTTCTATTTTTAATACAGAGCAAGACTGGTCCCTAACCTCTTCTAAAAGCATTGTTCCGGTGGGGCGAAACCCAAACAGAACAACCAACACTGATGAGTCCCCGACCTATTCTCAAAACATTGTTCCATTAGGGCGGCGTCACTATTGGCACAAACCCAACTCTTGTCCCCAACCTCTACTACAAAGGTAGTTCTGTTAGGGTACGACTTTTCCGCTTTGGGTCCCCAACCTCTCCACAAAAGGTTTTTTGATACTGAGTATACACAGCCACACTGTATATATAAGGTTGTTTAGTTCTGTGACATACCATGTGGAAATACAAGTACTTCCTCCATCACTGATTACTCAGCCGTACATGTTTATCTAAGAACTCCAGCAGGGACGCTACTGGTGATCGGTCAAACAACTGATCTGAGATGGATAATACAGGGTTTGGGGAGAGGTGTCAAGATATTTGGGCAAAAGAAAAACGCCATCGTGAGATAGCGTTTACATTTGGTTATTACTCAAAAGGTTCCTTCTTTTGACTTTTTGCTCTTGGATTTTTTGCTTCATCTGAAGTCCCCAACCTCTTCTCAAAACAGTGTTGTTTTAGTGGAAAGAGCTGTTGGATTTACGCCGTTTTCGGTCCCCAACCTTTTCTCAAAACAGTGTTGTTTTAGGGAAAAGTTTTGATCTCTTGTATCGTGATTCGGTCCCCAACCTCTACCCAAAACACTGTTTCATTAAGGCGCCCTCCCTTCCGAAATCGTCTCTTGCAGGTCCCCAACCCCTCCTCAAAAGGTAGTTCCTTTAGGGCTGCGTCCCCTCAAGGAAATCCACCCCAGAGGTCCCCAACCTCTACTCAAAAAAAAATCTTTGACTTAGGGAACAATATTGAGTATACAGCCACACTGTATATATAAGGTTGTTTAGWTCTGTGACAAACCATACACATTCCAAAAGGAACGCATATCACTACCTAAGTAGTCGTACGTGTTTATCTAAGAACTCCAGYAGGGACGCTACTGGGGATCGGTTAAGTAACTGATCTGAGATGGATAGTACAGGGTTATGGGAGGGGTGTCAAGTAAACACTATTGCACAATAAAATACTCCTCCATTCTATTGCTCGCCATCCAGTCAAATGCCTGCCTCATGACAAATGTTGCCCCTACGAGGTTCTTTACTGGTCCATTCTCCATAAGTACTGCAAAGGCGTACTTTGGTTTGTCATAAGGGAAGAATCCAACAACCCATGAATTTACATATTTATTTCCTCTACCTCTTTGGGCAGTACCAGTCTTTCCAGCAACTTTTACGTCATACATATTTATTCCTTTCGCGGTCCCTTCCAACACAGCACTCCTCATGCCCTGATGTATAACGTCAAAAATATTATCGTCTATATCAATACGATCAACATCCTCCGGAACAGCAGCGTCCTTCATTAATGTTGGATTGACCAATACACCTTTGTTCGCAATTGCAGCAAATCCTCTCGCTGCTTGTAATGGAGTGAGTTGAAAACCATACTGTCCGATTGCAGTATTATATGTGTCCCCGACTCTCCATATTTCACCATCAAAGTTATCAGATTTCCACTCTGGATTTGGAATTATTCCTGGTTGTTCTTCCAAAAGATCGCTCCCTGTTGTAGAACCAAATCCAAACATTCGCATGTATTTCTCAATATTTAATATTCCTAAACCTTTTTGTTCTTCAAATCCTCCACCAATATAGTAAAAATATACATTAGACGATACAGCTAAAGCACGTCTCATATCTACATACCCATGTGCCCTCCAGTCGTTAAAAATTGTTGGATTATCCGGATCATATGGATTCGGAACCTCTATTGACCCAGAACTAAAGAAATTCTTTTCTGGACTCACAATACCTTCACGCAGTGCTCCGATCGCTACGAAGGGTTTTACAATCGATCCAGGGGTATACATCCCTGATACAGCACGGTTGAGAAATGGTGTATCCCTTCTATTCTGATAACTCGCAATAGTTGCTCGATCATCACCTTGTGTTAATACACCTGAATCATATTCTGGGTAATTCGTTAAAGCCAAAAGCTCACCCGTATCAATATCAATCACAACAGCAGAACCTCCATCAAAATCTTTGTCCAAAGCTAGATCACGTATTGCTTCATAAAATATGTTTTGCAATTCTGCATCAATAGACAGCACAACTGGCATACCATTTGTTGGTGGGCGCACAATATTTTTAGAAACTATATCTCCAATAGCATTCGTCTCTACAATCCTCAAGCCGTTTTTGCCTTGCAGTTCTGTATTAAACATTTTTTCCACACCGTCAGACCCAACATACTCATTTTCGTAATAGAAACCTGCACTATCTTTTGCTGGATATTTAACATAACCCAATATGTGGGCAAGTCCCGGCTTAGTAAAAAAAGATCTATCTGAAAAACTCTCATCTTCTCTAGGAATATTCCACGCAAGTTCCAAACCGTTTCTGTCATAGACAACACCTCTTTCTGCAAAAATCAAAGTATGACGAAGTCGATTGTTTTCACTTTGTTGTGCATAGGCTTCTCCGGTAATAATCTGAAGAAACCACATCCTACCAGTAAAGAGAATTGCGACCAAAACAAAAAAGACAACGAGGGAATAAAGCATCCTTCCAGATATTGGCTGCTCGAATCTTCCTTCAAATTGAAATGTATTGAACTCTGGTAAATTACTAGAGTCAAGAAAAATCTCATCAGGATCTATCTCCTTGCGAGAACGAATCCTGCCATTCCTCCTTAGTTTCCCGAGCCATTGCATCGGTTCATTCTAACACAACAACACAGTCCCAAATTTATAGCAAAACGCGCTTACGTATATAGGATATTACTATTAAAAGCACTGCAAAAAAAGCAGTAAACGCCCATGTAAAATCAAACAATTTACTGACTTCTGCACCGTACAAAATATCAATCAATACACCGAAAATAACTACTTCATAAAAACGATCAATTAGGAAAAGTGCCACCAAAGCAACGCCAGTAGTCACCCACCAGGGCAAAAACATGACAGACAAGAATAGTACGGTATTAGTAGTGATCCGATAATTACGCATAAACTATTCAATTACGATAATCTCTATCGAATTAGTAAGAACATTTACCCAACGCAACTGGAATATATTTATCGGACTCTTAAATAACACTGTTTTAAATGAATGCGCTGGATCAATATACAATTCTTCCACATTCCCAAACATTTTTTCCGATATACTTGGAGCAACAATTATATCGCCAATCGATATCTCTATATCACGCGGTATTTCAATAGCAAAATTTCCAGCACCACGTCCCGTTGCTTCTGTTACGATACCACTGGTTCCGATACTCACGTCTACTTTTTCTCCAGGAGATGAGAACAATACAACAATTGCACTACTTCCAAATACTTCTGAGATCTTCCCGATGGGAATGCTATCGCCAACCAACACCATATCCCCTTTAGATATATGATCGTCCGTTCCAACATCAATTACCAAAGTATCATACGCTGACCTATTTGGCTTTGTAAGAACACGAGCAAGTACTGACTTTTCATCGATTGATCGCCCCAGCATTTCTTTCAGCTCTATGTTCTCTTCCCGCAGAAGATTCCTGTCTAACAGTCGCAGCTGCATATCTCGCACTTGCTCCTTTAATGTTTGATTTTCCTTTATTATAGATTTCTTTGATTTTGATAAAGATACAATGCTTGCACCTATGTCACTCCCACCGTTACCTGCACTCCAAAAAGGTAGTGCACCACTGTGTGCAAGACGTGTAAGAAAGGCTGGTGGAGCAATATAAAACATGATTCCAATCACAATCAAAAAAAGGGCTACATATCGCAGTCTATGCTTTGGTCTATGTACACTACTTTTGAAATGGTAACTCATCTTCACTTTCAATTAATACTTCTCTATAGTAGTCGATATTTTCAAGTACTATACCAGTTCCTCTTGCAACGGCGGTCAAAGGGTCCTCATCAATATGCACTGGTAATTTCAAAATACTCGACAATGTTGGTCCGATACCTTTTATTAAGGCACCTCCACCGGTCATATGTATTCCACGATGCATAACGTCGGCTAATACTTCCGGAGGTGTTGTTTCCAAAACCTCTCTGGTGGATTCAACAAGATTATCAAGTGACTGTGATATAGCCTCTCGTATATCTGAATCAGTTATTATCACCTCTCTGGGTAACCCTGTAACCAAATCTCTTCCACGTACTGGTGCCTCCATTGGATTCTCTGGATCCTCTACCATAGAACCTATTGCGATCTTAAGAGATTCCGCTGTTCTCTCTCCTATCAAAATCTTAAATTCACTACGTATGTATGCAATGATGTCGGTATTCAAAGTATCTCCAGCAATGCGCAGATTTTTTGATCGAACAATACCAGCAAGGGAAATCACGGCAATATCAGATGTGCCTCCGCCAATATCAATCACCATGCTTCCAACAGGATCGAGCACAGGGAGACGTATACCTATACTCGCAGCCATTGGTTCCTCTATGATATGAACCTCTCTCGCTCCTGCATTTCGTGCGGCATCCCTAACTGCGCGTATTTCAACATTTGTAATACCTGATGGAACACCAACAACCACACGCGGACCGAAAAACTTACGAGAGTTCTCTTGTGCTTTATTGATCAAATATGCAAGCATTTCCTCTGTTACTTCGAAATCAGAAATAACACCATCAACAAGAGGTCGAATAGCAACAACGTGTTCAGGAGTTCTCCCGATCATCTGTTTTGCCTGAGTACCAACAGCCACGACCGTTCCTGTCTTTTGATTCACCGCAACAACCGATGGTTCATTAAGAACGATCCCCTTTCCACGGAGATATACTAAAGTATTTGCTGTCCCAAGATCAATACCAATATCGTTCGATAATATACGAAACAGTTTTTGTGTCAGTTTTTTGAATTTCTTTTTGAATTTTTCCATATTTTAGAACCTGCCAACAATCTCATGCCGTGCTGAAATTACCGAAATTTTTTTGACGAAAATTATAGTTTTCGACGAAGCAATGTATACATTGTTGAGAAGAAAAGGATAATTTGCAGTAAAAATTTCGTGATTCTCAGCCGGCAAGCTTGTTGCGGTTTATTGCGCTGAGATTGTTGGCAGGTTCTGCAACTAATCCATCAATATACTCCCGCTCTGATATCATCACCGTCTCACCACTACTCCTATATTTAACTTCTACATTTCCTGCTTGCATTGTTTTTTCACTGATAACAATACGAGTTGGAATGCCAATCAAATCACTATCTGCAAATTTTTCCCCAGCACCAGTATTCCTATCATCTAATAGGACGGAAACGCCTTTTGATTTTAGTTCTTGGTATACCTCTTCCGCATGTTTTTTAACTTCTTCATTTTTGTTTCCGAGATCAATAATATGCACATCAAATGGAGATACAGATTTTGGCCACACGATTCCCTTTTCATCTGAAAGTGACTCGACTATAGTACCCATTACTCGAGTAGGACCTAATCCATAGCTCCCCATAACAACGGGCTTTGTCTTACCGTCTTCATCTACATAGTTCAAACCAAGTGGTTCTGAAAATTTAGTACCGAGGCTGAATATATTTCCTACTTCGATTGATTTCTTTTCGATCAATGACTCCTTTGATAATCCAAGATCAGAAATAACCTTGTCGGTATAAACCTCCTCATTTATCGCGATTTTCTTGTCTTCATCGACATATATAATATCTTCTCCTGCATCACTGATAGTCTGGAATTCATGAGAATATTTTGCAAACACTCCCCCAGATGCAAATGTAATATATGTAGTGCCCCCGAGACCAACACGATCAAACACATTCATATATGCAATCTTTGATTTTTCATAGAATTCATTATGCTCCTCATTTGTTCTTGAGAAAGAGTAGAGATCTTTCATAATAAATTCTCTTCCACGCATTACTCCAGATTTTGCTCGTACTTCATTTCGAAATTTGTTTTGAATTTGATATGGGTATACAGGAAGATCCTTGTAAGAATTAATATGATTTGTCATTAGACGAGTTAGTGGTTCCTCATGAGTAAATCCAAGTCCCATTACGGCTCCACTCTTCAAAGTGGTTTTAAACCACACATCAACAACAGAATCATCCCAACGATTTGTTGTCTCCCAGATGTTTTTATCCTGAAGAGAAGACATGAGTATTTCTTGTCCTCCTATGGCATCCATTTCTTCACGAATAATATTTGAAATTTTTTCAAGAACACGCAAACCAAGTGGTAAAAAGGAATACACACCAGCTGCTTCTTTATGTACAAAACCACCACGTATTAATAGTGATGCATTCTTTGATACTTCATCCTTTGGAGCCTCTTTACGAGTTTTTGTGAATAGAGATGATTGACGCATGCCATCATAATACAGCAGTCAAGCCACAAAGAGAAGATTGACTCGATTGGTGTTTAGTGAGGAAACTCTAGAACAACTTCACAATATCCTGAATCGTGACAATAAACATCAAGATCATCAATAGTGCAAATCCGATGCCATTTAATATATTCGCTGTTGTGTGCTTTATCTTTGATCCTTTTATTCCTTCAATAAGTAGAAACAAGAGACGTCCTCCATCAAGAGCTGGAAATGGCATTAGATTTAATACGGCAAGGTTAATAGATATAAATGCGGTAAATCCAAGAAGATATATAAAGCCAAACGCTGCTGCATTGTCCACTAACCCTGCAATTCCAATTGGTCCAGATATATTTGCAAAATCAGCACTTCCAGTAAACACACCGACAATTAAACTTCCAAAACCTACGGCGACAGCTCCAATCAACTGAATAGTCATTCTTCCACCTTCCCATATCGCCTCAGGAGGAGACAGCTTCAACATACCAATCATATCCATAGTGATACCTATTGCATATCGTCCTTCTACAACGCCCTCAGCGGGTGTAACAATTGTTGTTTGTATATCTCCGTCTCTCTCAAAAAGAACTGTTACCGAAGACCCATTACTGTCTCGAATAAAATCACTCACGAGGTTCACATTTATATTTTCCTGTAATGAGCTGGTTTTTGAATCCAAGAACAATATTGCATCTCCAACAGAAATGCCAGCATCCTCTGCAGGCGATCCTTCCATAACATCCAGAACAACCACTCGTGCATTTGCTATGTCTCCTGCCTCAGAAAATCCCGTTGATGCTGGGAATCCAGACATAAAACTAATACTGAGTAGTATCCATGCAAAAATGATATTAAAACTAACACCAGCAACAAGAATAAGAGCCTGCACCCATGGAGATTTGTTCACGAGGCTTCGGCTGCTATCAGGACCCTTTACAGATTCATCATCTGGATTCTCTCCAAATATTCGTACGAAACCACCAAATGGAATCCAGTTCAATGTATACTCGGTCTCACCCTTTTTTATACCAAAAATCTTTGGCGGCAAACCGAGACCAAATTCATCCACTCTGACACCGTTCTTTTTCGCAACAATGAAATGCCCGAATTCATGAACCAGAATAAGAACAGCCAATATTACTATAAATATGATTACAGACATTGTTATATTTTAATTTCAGACTCCTTGTTCACTAAACGTGCATCAAAATCTTTATTGTATTCATCGATCATTTTTTGCATCTCTTCTTTCGCTCGAAATTTTTCATCTTCTGACATTAGACCGTCTTTCTCTTTTGATTGTATATCGGTCCATGTTTCCTCACGAACACCACGCAGAGACACGCGTGCTTCTTCTAATTTAGACTTTGCGAGTCTAATCAACTGTTCGCGTCTTTCACTAGTCAGATCAGGAAAGATCACTCGCAATCCTTTGTCATCAACAATGACTGATACACCAAGGTCTGCATTGGATATTGCCTGCTCTATTTCCTTTATTTGTGTCGTATCCCAAGGAGTTATTCTAATAGTTCGTGCATCTTCAACTCCAACATTTCCTACTTGATTTACTGGCATTTTTGATCCATAGCTGTCCACTCTAACACCGTCCAACAATGCAGGCGTCGCTTGTCCTGTTCTAATAGTTTGAAATTCTTTTGCAAGCCATGCGTCTACATCACTTGCTCGTTTTTTGCTTTGAGAAAAATCATATTGCATAGAGGCAGTATAAGGGCAAAAGTCCATAAAGTCTACACGGATGTGTCGTTACTGTTTGACACTGCTATATATTAATGATATTTTGCAAATAGTTAAAATCGCAACCAAATAAGTACCACTGGAAAACTGAACAATGACAAAACATGAGAAATTTTTTAGGAGGGTCGTGTGTGCAAGATTCACAAGTGAAATAACACCAGCAGAAAGAACTCTTGTCGATAGAATAGTAGAGAATCTAATGTTTGGTGCGGATACACTGCATCCAGGAGATGGAATTTCATTGAATAAAACAATGGATGCATTAGTAAGAACTCAGACTAATACCGTGATTGCACACCTAGAAACAAGAACATAAGCATTTTAGTCTCGATCAACCAGCTACGCATGTGTAGCTGGTGTTTTTTTGCCTAATTAACAAGAGGCAATGTCACCGCAATATGCTCCAGAATAGTTTTCACAGACGAGCTACGATCATATAAATACTGTTTCGCAGTAAGCAATGGACCTAAATGTTCTTTTGGATATCCATTTGTATACCAAGACCTCTCCAGGGAACCGAGGAAATCAATTGCACTTTGTTTGCTTCCCTCATCTGTTTTTACATCTGCAACAATATCAGATACTGTATTCATTCGGTATGCCATTGTGCCTTTGATAAACAAATCAATATCAGAAAATTTTGATGTTACAGAATCTGTCTCTAGATGAATTAGTCGTGACCTAACAGTTGGAAGTAGAGCATCTATAGATGGTGTAATAACAAAAAAGTGAGTACCAGATGTTGGTTCCTCTAGCATTTTGAGCAAAGCATTTTGTGCCTCACGTGTTATGAAATTAAAGGCCAATACAAATATTTTTTTGTCTCCGATTGATTTACGTGTTTGCAATTCATTTAAACTACGACTGTCATCTATACCGAAAGTGTCAAATCTCCCCTTCCAAAAATCAGGATTACCTACAGTTTTAATATCTCCATGTTTGTCGCACCAACTGGTTACATCAGACACGCATACGTCAATATTCCCTGCCAAAGAGTATGCATGATGGTCAAGGGCTTTACCCAAACTTTTTCCAAGAGAATTCATAGGGGCATTATAACAAAAGAATGGGCCTTCGACATAATAATCGAAGGCCCAAATGAGAACGGCTGTTGAAAGACGACAAACCAAAGCGCAAGGAAAAACACAATCGTCTTATTCCATTTTTACTATACGCCTACCACAATCCTTTGCAAGTAAACTGTTCACAACCCAAGAACCCATTGGAGTGATTATCGCTTCGCAATAATACTTTTTTTATACGTATCCAAATGTTCAAGAGCAACACCGGTGCCGCGAGATACACAAAAGAATGCATTGTCTGCCAATTTCGCCTTTACACCTGTGCGGCGGTAAACAAGCTCGGGAAAATTCCGTAATTGTGATGACCCTCCTGTCATCGTTATTCCTTGATCAATAATATCCGCAGCAAGTTCTGGTGGAGTCTCTTGTAATACATCTTTAATTGCCTTTATCATCTCACGTAATTCTTTACTAATCGCTTTCACAATTTCATTTGTACGTATCTCTGCTGTACGAGGAAGACCTGTAATATAGTCACGTCCTTTAATAGTAGTTGTTAATTCCTCTTCCATTGGAACTGCTGATCCTATGCTTACCTTTATATCTTCGGCTGTCTGATCACCAATTGCCAGGTTGAAAGTTTTTTTAATGTAATCCGTAATTGCATGATCCATTCTGTTTCCAGCACATTTAACAGATGTACATGCAACGATACCTCCAAGTGAAATCACTGCAACGTCAGTCGTTCCTCCTCCAACATCTACAATCATATACCCACGAGCTTCCTGAATCGGAATACCTGCACCAATAGCAGCGAGGATCGGTTCCTTTATAACGTATGCATTTTTAGCACCAGCTTTGGTTGCAGCCTCTACTACAGCACGACGCTCTGTTGAAGTAACTCCAGCTGGAACTGATATTAAAATGTCTGGTTTAAAAATATTAAATTTTCCAAGTGCCTTTTTTATATAATACGAAAGCATCGCCTCTGTAACCCGATAGTCTGCAATCACTCCATCCTTCATTGGTCTATATGCAACAATATCATCCGGAGTTCTCCCAAGCATTTGTTTTGCTTCAATTCCTACAGCGAGTATTTTGTTCTCCATCTCAGACACAGCAACAACTGATGGCTCATTTAAAACGACACCCTCGCCAGGAACAAACACTAGAGTGTTTGCAGTTCCAAGATCTATACCAAGTTTTGGTGAAAAAAAGCTCATATCTGTGCAACCATTCTACATTTTTTCACGTATTTTACATATCTTGACAAACATGAATAAATGTGATAAGATATGTATGAACCCTTAAAAAGAAAGATCTTTAAATGAAATTACCCCCCTATTCTTACCTTGCTGTTCCTGCTGCGATAATGCTTGCCACACTCTTTTTCTTACCTAAAGATGCAGTACTAGACTATGAGCCAAAGGAAAATGTAACAGTATATGAGATCCTCGGACCGTATCAGTGGAGTGATTCCGGAACAACAAATCGTGTTGTTATAGCCAGAGGAGATTGGGGTATAACGGTATACCCTATAGAAGAATTTTCTGCAGTTGAAAACTTGCTTTCAACAAGTGGAAACTTCTTTATAAAAGATTCAAACGGAAAACTACATAGACTGATTCCTCTTTAAAATAAAGAGTGGATCCAAAAAATCTCACGCACGCTTCTCACAAGAAGCGTGCGATTTTTTATACCCGTTTTATATCAACTCCAATACCTCTCAATCGTTCTTCTATATTTGCATACCCTCGATCTATATAATACGCGTTGCGTATAGTCGACTCACCTTTGGCAATAACTGCAGCGATTACAAATGCCAATCCCGCGCGCAAATCAGGAGCCACTAATTCTATTCCTGATAATTCACTAGGACCACGAACAATAGCTCTGTGACAATCCTCAATAGAAATATCAGCTCCCATCCTCTCGAGATCTTTTAAATACACTAACCTGTTTCCGAAAATTGTCTCGAATATTGTACTCGTACCATTGCATTGAGTGCTAAACACACCCAATTGCGGTTGTACATCTGTTGGTAAACCCGGATATTCATGCGTGCGAATATTTACTGCCATTAGTTGTTCTGGAGCGCGCACAACAACAGAGTCTCCACTCACAACCACATCAACACCAGCACCTCTCAAAATTTCAGTTGCTATCTCAAAGTGAGTTGGATCACAGTTCTCGATACGCAATTCGCGTGCCGACAAAGCACCAAGGACCATAAAACTTACAGCTTCGACTCTATCTGGAATAGTTGTGTAAGAAGTCCTGCCGGCGTGCAACAATTTTCCCGCGCTTCCTATAATAGTAATAGTTGTGGTTCCAGCCCCTGTAATCTGTGCTCCGCATTCATTCAGAAAATCGGCAAGACTTTTAACCTCAGGCTCTAACGCGCAATTTCTCAACACAGTTGTTCCTTGCGCAAGAACAGCGGTCATCATAAGTGTCTCTGTTCCTGTATGACTTTGTATTCGAAAAAAGAAATCTGCTCCAATTAATCCCTGCTCAGCAACAGAAACACTATACTGTTCTGAATCTTCTACAACAGTCGCGCCAAACTTCTCAAAGCCCACAATAAATTGATCTATGGGACGCTCACCCAAATCACACCCTCCAGGATTTGGAAAAGTCACAGACCCTCCCCGCGCCAAAAGTGAACCAGTAAACACAATAGATCCTCGCATCGTTTGAGCTATTTCTGGATCAAGAGTTGATGATAAAATACTACTAGGATCAATCGTGAGAGTTTCCGGAGTATCACGAGTTACATGTGCTCCTAATTTTACAAGAAGTTCAACTGCGCGAGATACGTCCTCAATATCTGGTACATTTGCAAGGGTAACAGCATCATCAAAAAGAAGTGAAGAAGCCATTACTTTCAAAACTGCATTCTTTGCTCCGCCTACAGATATACTCCCTTCTAATTTTTTTGATCCTCCCTGTCCTTTAATCAAAAATGAGTCGTTCATACCGCCAATTGTACGGGTTTTCCGCCTCTTTTACAAATCAAACCATCACATCATAGAAAAAAGCGTTTGCCTGCAGGCAAACGCTTTTGAAATAGTATGTTGAGCAATCTTTGCTCACGATATTATTGTGACTTATTAGTCAGCGAGGGTCTTCCTTTTTCCATCTATCAAGGGCCTCCATCATCACACGCTCAGGCGAATAGCTGATATCCATAGACTGAAACGCCCTCACCGATTCTTGAACTGCCTCGTCGAAGTCTAGTTTGCGCTGGCAGTTTACTAAGAAACGATCTACCACCTGCATGCGTATAGCATGTTCATATCTATCATTCATGAAATCCCTTTCTTCTTTACATTCTTTACATTTGGAAGGTGCGAAATTTATTAAATAATACACATTTTATAGATACCCGTCAAGTACACACGCTCAGATTCTGTAAATAAACCATATCTTTGTATTTTGGCTCATTTCGGTTACAGTATAGGTGTTATGGTAGCAAAGAAATCACAAGCAATGCTGTGGGGGTTAGGATGTATATTAATCCTTGCTGGTGGAGTATATGTGCTTAGTGGTACTACAACCAAATCTATTACCATCAATATACCTTTTGCAGAGGCAGATGTGTATATAAACGATGTTAAATATGAGACGAATGGACTATTCTTAAGAACCCAAGTCGCAAAAGGCAAACATGCTGTAATAGTAAACCATCCTGATTTTTGGACATGGACAAAAGTAATTGATGTAGATAAGAAATCTATAGTGCTTAACGCATTCCTAACTCCCAGATTTGCTGATGGGATAATAATAGAATCAGACAATCCAAACTACAATTCATTACTTGCACAAATTGATTCAGAGACTCTACCAACAGAACAAACAAAACTGGTTTCTCCGGATGGAAATATTGCAATATGGGCAGACCGAGGAATTATATTTGCAGAAGCGCAGAAAAACTCAATCCCAGAATGGTTCTGTGAAAACAATCTTTCTTGTCCAAAACAAAAACAAGTTATGGCACTAGAAGGAACTTCTGTTACAGAATTAAATTTTTATAAAGACAGAAACGACGTACTACTATTTTCAAGACCTGGAGCAATTTACGCAATTGATATAGGGACACGAAGCGTTCAAAACCTACAACAGCTATACATTGGCGGTAACAATATTCGATTTTCTCCAAGCGACGACAACGAACAATTGTACATTCACGACAACGAGGACCTTCTTCAAATAGTCTTTTAATATATGTTTTTGGTTGATGTCATTCCAATCACTCGAGGTATCACAATCGATTCACTTACTTATTTTACCTCAACAAAAGTCGTACGTGGGGATATAGTCCAAGTCCCCCTTCGGTCACGCAACGTGCCTGCTCTTGTTGTGTCTATTAGAGACGTTGCAGAACAAAAATCACAACTTAAGTCGTCATCATTTTCAATCAAAAAAATACGAAGCAAAAAATCGCATACTATTGTATCCCAGGAATTTATTAGTGCAGCAGAAAAAATTGCTCACTATCATACAACTAGTCTAGGATCTGTACTTCATACATTACTCCCTGCATCTATACTTGTTGATTATGAAAAAATAGTTGCACCAAAACCTATAGAAAAAATAAATCCATCACCTGACAAACACATCCTCCAAGCAGACACAGACGAGAGATGGTCACAATACAAAAGTATGATTCGAGAAGCTTTTGCCCGCAAAAAATCAATATACTTTTGTGTACCGACAGCAACTGATGTTGCCTATGCGGGCAATACTCTTGAGAGAGGAATTTCAGAATATACACATACACTACATAGTGGATTAACAAAAAAACAATTACGAGAAGTATGGAATGCAATCGGCGAGCAGAGTCATCCTGTCTTGATCATTGGAACACCGATGTTTTTGGGTGTGCCCAGAAATGACATACAAACAATAATAGTCGAGCGAGAATCTGCCATGGCATACAAAAGCATGACAAGACCAATTATTGACATGCGAAGGTTTGCAGAACAATTCGCAGAAAAGATCGGTGCACATTGTATTTTTGGCGATACCCTACTACGAGTAGAAACTCTCTGGAGATACAATGAAGGTGAACTGCAAGCACGTATAGATCCAAAATTTAGATCGCTATCAACAAGCAAAGTGACACTTGTTGATATGAAAAAAGATCACGAGAAAGAAAAAGGCTTTATTGTGCTAAGTGAAGAACTACGTCAACAAATAGAACACACCAAGAATAACAATGAGAGGTTATTTATCTTTACTGTGCGTCGTGGACTGGCACCACTGGTTGTGTGTGGTGATTGTGGTGCAACAGTAGAATGCAACCACTGCCATACGCCAGTGACACTTCATAAAGTACGCGGAGGAAATAAATTTATATGTCACAGATGTGGAGAGATACGTGACGCAAAAGAAACCTGTGCCGAGTGTACTAGTTGGAAATTAAATACATTAGGCATCGGAATAGAACTTGCAGAGGAAATAATTTCTGAAGAATTTCCTGATGTTACACTGTTCCGAATTGACGCGGATACTGCAAAAACACCAGCGAAAGCACAATCCATAATGGACAAATTTATTGATACACCAGGAAGTGTTTTACTCGGCACTGAGAAAGCTATCGCACACTTAAGACATTCGGTTGAAAATAGTGCGGTTCTATCTCTTGATACATTGTTCGCTATTCCTGATTTTAGAATAAATGAAAAGATTGCGAGCTTGCTACTCAACATCCGTTCGCACACTAGTTCATCATTTATTCTACAGACGAGACAACCCGACCAGGAAGTACTCAAAGAAGTCCTGTTTGGAAACCTTATAGAATTTTATCGGAATGAAATTAAACTTCGTAAGCAATTCGACTACCCACCTTTTAGTACACTGATAACTGTGTCTATACGAGGAGAGAAAGCAAAAATAGTTCGAAGTGCAGAAAAACTTGGATCACATCTTGAACCCTGGAAACCAATAACATTCCCAGTGTCGAGAGATAAAAAAGGCCAGTCAAACATTGTTATACTTTTGCGAATACCTTCCCGTGCATGGCCAAGCGAAAACCTTGGTAAAATATTGCGAACACTCCCACCAAATTACACTGTGACCATTGATCCTGATCGCATTACCGGTTGACGTATCTTTAAAATACAGTATAGTTACTTCATATTACGATGACTAAAATACTTCAAACAGAACATAAAACATTACGTAGAATCGCTGACAAAATACCTATCAGTGATATTACTAGTGCACCTATTCAAAAGGTTCTATCAAACATGAAAAAGGCAATGGCTTCCCAAGACGACGCCGTCGCTATTGCTGCCCCACAAATAGATTCATCTCTTCGTATCTTTTTGATCGCCCCAAACCTTGGAACCAAGGAGCACCCAATGGAACCTCCTCATACAGTTTTTATTAATCCGGAAATAATCAAACGGTCAAAAACAAGTCGCTATATGGAGGAAGGATGTTTATCTGTTCGATGGAAATACGGACGAGTAAAACGATCCGACAAAGCAACTGTTCGTGCCTATGATGAAAATGGTAAGAGATTCACCTATGGTGCAAGTGGTTTAGTTGCACAGATATTTCAACACGAGACAGATCACCTGGACGGTGTACTATTTACAGACAAAGCGATCGACGTCGAAGACCTTCCGCCACCAACTGATACCACCAACCATTAACATGTGACCATTAACAATTAACGATCTATATAACCAACATATGAGAAAGTTTAGATTTAGACAATTTCCCGTATATCAGGATGGACTTATCTTTCAAAAAGAGATCAAACGGCTTACTCGTGATTCATTCCCCAAAGAAGAGAGGTTCTGTCTAACATCTCAAATATGGAGAGCTGTAGATTCAATTATTCTCAATATCGCAGAAGGAAGTGACCGTAATACTGATAAGGATTTTGCACACTTCCTAAACATAGCCCACTCTTCTTTGAACGAAGTAGTTGCTTGCCTAGACTTAGCATTAAATAGTAACTATATAACAGAAGAGACCCATACAAAACACCTTACACAAGCAGAGAATGTAGCAAATCAAATAACTGCATTTAGAAAAAAATTACTGGATTCATATTCAAAATAACTATGTCAAAAGTCAACGGTCAACGGTCAAATGTCAATTTCGCTTTTTTTGGTACTGACACATTCTCAGTAACGATCCTTAATGAACTCAAAGATGCTGGGTTTATTCCATCTCTTGTTGTGACACCAACAGACAAGCCAAAAGGTAGAAAGATGATCATCACACCACCTGATGCAAAAGTATGGGCAACTGAGAACAACATCCCTGTACTGCAACCAGAGAAACTCGACGCGTCGTTCATTGGTCAATTGTCAAAGGTCAATTGTCAATTGTTCATAGTTGCATCCTTCGGAAAAATTATTCCAGGGAACATACTTGATATACCAAAAAAAGGTACTTTGAATGTTCACCCTTCATTACTTCCAAAATTACGTGGTGCGTCCCCTATTCAAACATCTATTCTCGAGAATGAGGATACTGGAGTAACTATCATGCTGATGGATGAAAAAATGGACCACGGACCAATTCTCGCACAAGACAGACTATCTGAGTCGGATATCGCAGACGGATGGCCCCCAACAGCACAAGTGCTTGAGGATATACTGGCACACAATGGAGGAAAGCTTCTTGCTCATGTTATTCCACTATTTATGAATGATAAAGTTACACCAATTGAGCAGGAACACGATGAAGCTACATTTACAAAACTAATTAAGAAAGAGGATGCGTTGATTGATTTGGATGAAGATCCATGGACAAACTATCTTAAAATTCAAGCATACAGTGGTTGGCCACGAGCATATTTCTTTGTGGAGAAAAAACGCGTGGTTATTACAAGCGCATCATTTAAGGAAGGGAAATTAATTATTGAAAAAGTTATTCCTGAGGGGAAAAAGGAGATGGATTACAAGAGTTTTGTTGACAGAAAATAGTCTCTGGGTAAACTGTAAAAAGAACCTCTAATTTGAAAGGCTATTTATGGACGTAGAAGAAATTACAGAGCTCGTAGGTCATATTAAAGAACTTCTGCTCATCATTATATTTGTATTTGCAGCAGTAAACATATGGAGTATTAAAGTTAGCGTAGCATCTATCGATAAAAGACTCGCAAAAAAAGATAGTGAATAATTTTACATGTGCAAACCAAACCGGCCTCCCAGCCGGTTTTTTCTTTTCTAATTACTACCTACTAAGTACTAACTACCGCTTCCCTAATTCCCTGACAAATTCACTCTATATAATGTAATATCAGAATAAGGTTTGTCGTTTTCGTCTGTTCTTGCTCGACTGATACTATCCACTATATCCATTCCACTAGTAACCTCCGCAAAGATTGTTTGTGTTCCATCCAAATCAGGAACACGTTTCGCACTTACTATTATAAATTGACTACCGCTGAGCCTCTTACCGTCGCGTGCCATCACCACAAGTCCTCGCTTAATGTTCTTTTCACTTACTTCCGGAATGAGTGAATATCCAGGACCCCCATCGCCCTCACCTGTTGGATCTCCTCCTTGAATTACTCCGCCAGAAATCACACGGTGGAATATTGTATCATCATAAAAACCTCTATCTGCCAATTTTATAAAATTTGCAACGGCATTTGGGGCGAGATCCTTTTCAAATTTAATAGTTATTGATCCTCTTTCTGTCACAAGTGTTGCAGTATCAGCAAGATGTAAGAATGATCTCTGAGTGGCATTAGTAGTTAGAAAGTGCTCTGAATCCTCAGCTCTTACCAAAAGAATAACAAAGATCATCGAAGCCACCAGTAGTCCTCCGAGGACACTGTACATCAGGCTTTTGAAAACTTTTTTCTCTGGTGGTGGCATTTATTACTTTTGTCGCGACATTCGTTTGATCTCTGCACCTCCTTTCTTCATACTACTCTTTTTCTTACTTTTACTTCTACGTAATTCACTCATCATTTGTTTTTGTGCTTCATCAACCGACCCATACATATCTCCTGTTTCAGATACGGCACGATATTGCTTTCTATTATAGCGTAAATTAATCTCAGCACGAAAGACGTCGCCAGATTTGTGATGATTTGAAATTTTCCCAACCTCTACATCGACAAGAATGGTTGGATCATCAGCATCAATAATTTTACTCAAACCTTCAACACGTTTTTCAACATGATTACGTATTGCATCAGTAATCTTCATACGAGTCCCTTTTATTTTTATCTTCATATTATCCTAAATACTTATCAGCAACAGAAATCATTTTGCTAGGATTCTGATGCCCGCTAATAATACGTACGCCGGTCAGGGGCACCTTTAGGTGCTCCGAGACAAGTTCTCGCACACGGCTGTTTGCCATGTTACGCTCTGCTCTTTCTTTAACACTAATTTGCAAGCGATTGTTACCAATCTCTTTGAGAGTTTCCTTTTTCGCGTGTGGTGTCACGAGTATTTTTAAATACATATAGCGAAAAGCTTGTACTTATATTTTACCACAAAATACCTTTTCAAGAGGAGTAAATTCTGGTATTATCGTTCTGTTCAATAGACGTATATACGTTCGTTTGAAAAAACCAGATCACCTGTAGCTCTCCGCCAGCTGGCGGATGGTAGAGCAAGTATTGTAGAATTAGTATATGTATACAGTTTATGCTTTATACAACACAAAACATCAGAAAATTTATGTCGGCCAAACACAAGATTTAAGTGCGCGATTGCAAATGCACAGGGATAAAGTGTTTAAGGGCTATACATCAAAATTTGATGGTGACTGGATTGTCATATATAGTGAACCAGCAAAGACTCGAAGCGAAGCATTAAAGCGAGAAAAAGCTTTAAAAAGTTATCGCGGTAGAGAGTTTATCAAACAACAGATTCCCCTGTAGCTCTCCGCCGGCTGGCGGATGGTGGAGTGAGAAAGCATGAGTATGCTTTTACCACAAGGGCACTTCTTGTTTGATGAATCAAACAATGTCGCGCAGAGCTTTTGAGATAGATTGGAGTGCTTGCACGACAATATATCCAAAAGGTGTACAGCTCCTGTAAGGAGATCGACTGTTAAGAAATGCGACAGTATAAATATAGTATTAAACTACCAGATTCCCCTGTAGCTCAGCTGGTAGAGCAATCGACTGTTAATCGATTTGTCGCAGGTTCGAGCCCTGCCGGGGGAGCAAAATTAAACGCCTTAACGGGCGTTTTAATTTTGGTCACCCGGAGAAAGCAATGGGATTGCTTTCGTCAGGGCTCGAAGACCTTTGATAGCTTTTCTTGAGCTTTGCGAAGAGAAAACAGAAAAGGTGTACCGTCCATGTAATGGAGGAGCACCCTGCCGGGGGGAGCAAACTCAAAACAGCCTTATTCTTAGGGCTGTTTTTGGTGGTGTGGTTCCCCGTTTGTTGACAATGGTGGGTTATTGTGATAGTGTGGTGATAGTTTTTGATAGTGGAATATACGATCGCAACACTCAACCAAAAGGATTACCCTTGAAAACAACGACTGAGCAGAAACTCTTAGAGCTTTTTTCCAGCAAGGACGATGCACTGGTGCTCACCTTAATTGAGAAAGGTCTTCTAAACGATTTACTGAGCTCTGATCTCAGTAAAATTGATAGAGAAAAATTTACAATCGCTCTAGGCTTGGAGAAAGAAACCCCCAAAGTTCAAACTCACAACTTCAATATTAGAAATCTTACCCCTAACAATGACATCGTTGAGGATGAAATGGCTGGAATGTTTGGCGAGGTTAAAATAGTGAATTGGTGGACAGAAGAGCCGACTCATTTTGAAGGACATGTAGTTAATGCTGGTATGAGGCCACAATGCATAACCCCTGTGACTGTCGAGTATACACAGAAATAGAAATCCAATGATCTACAGCCTACCCATCAACAGGAAAACCTGCTTTGGTGGGTTTTCTTTTACCCAAATCCTCCCCTGTCCAT
>NVTD01000015.1 GCA_002401445.1 Candidatus Wolfebacteria bacterium
ATTTTGGCGATATTACCCCCAAAAAGCCCAATTTTATTGACAATTGGCTCTTATCCTGCTAATATATAGCCATCAGTAACAGTTCGCCGGAAGGCGGGCTTAATTTTTTAGCAATATAATGAGCAAAGCGACTATATATTGATTATCCCAGTATTCTTTGGCGGTTTAAACCAAAGAATACTGGGCACTCAATTTTACATTGTCGACTTACTCGAAGACAAATAATATGTTTGATTTAAAGGTTATAAACTCAGTCCTAGAGCAATTAGAAGAAGAACGCGGTATTCCTCGTGAGAAAATCATCGAGGCTATTGAAAGTGCTCTATCTACTGCATACAAGAAAGAATACGGTAAGCGTGGACAAATCGTTCGTGCCAATTTTGATATATCCACCGGTACTACTTCATTTGATCAAGTGAAAATAGTGGTTGATGAGACAAAAGTACGTATAGAAGAGGACGAGGATGTAGCAGAAGGTGCCGCAAAGGATAAAACCAAGAGCACCACTCCTGACGAGGACGATGAACGACCTCGATATAACCCAGAACATCATATTTTTCTTGAAGACGCTCGTCTCATCAAGAAAGATGTAGCCCTAGACGATGAAATGGTCTTCCCTCTTGAAGACAAGGACGATTATGGGCGCATCGCAGCACAAACTGCAAAGCAAGTTATCATCCAAAAGATTCGTGAAGCAGAAAAAGTTTCAATCATGACTGAATATGGAGAACGAGAAGGTGAAATTGTCACTGGAACAGTTCAACGTGTTGAGCGCGGTAATATGTTTATCGATCTTACACGAGCAACAGGTATTCTTTCTTACGATGAACAAATTCCTGGCGAACATTACAAACAAGGAGAGCGAATCCGAGCATATCTTTACCGAGTTGAAGAAACTCCACGAGGACTTTTCTTGAGACTGTCTCGATCACATCCACAGTTTCTTAAGGAACTATTCCGCCTCGAGGCACCAGAGATTGCAAACGAAACAGTAGAAATAAAGGCGATTGCACGTGAGGCAGGAAGCCGTTCAAAGGTTGCAGTTGAGACACATGACGACCATATTGATCCTGTTGGATCTCTTGTTGGACAACGTGGTGTCCGAGTATCTACAGTAAAGAGCGAGCTCGGTGGTGAACAAATTGATATCATTGAATGGTCAGACGATGTTGCAAAATTTATCGAAGAGGCGCTTTCACCCGCAAAGATAATCAGCGTTACTCTAAACGAAGACGCACACACTGCGACAATACTTGTTGATGAAGATCAACAGTCACTTGCTATTGGAAAGGGTGGACAAAACGTACGTCTTGCAGCAAAACTTACCGGATGGAAGATTGATATTCAATCAGCTGGAGGAAGTAAAGAAGAAAAAGAGGAAACTAATGTAGAAGTTGAAGACAATCCTTCGGCAAGCTCAGGACAAGTTACTTCGGCAAGCTCAGGACAGGAAACAGAGTCTGCAGAAGAAACTACCGAAGTTGTAGAAGAAAAAGCAGAAACTGAAACAGAAGAAGTGAAAACTGAGCAGGTTCCTTCGGCAGACGAAGAACAAAAAAAGGCGGACGACAAATAATTGTTATCATTAATAATAAATATATGAATTTATTGCACGATATTGCTCCCGGCACAGCCGACGCAATGAACACGATCATCGAAATCAATCGGGGATCAAAAAATAAATACGAAATCGACAAAGAAACAGGCGTCATAGCTCTGGACCGTGTCATGCACACTGCCCAGGACTATCCTTTTGACTATGGGTTTGTTCCACAAACTCTATGGCATGACGGAGATGCTCTCGATGTACTCGTATTAGCAACCCACCCTATTCATCCAGGGATCTTGGTGCGTGTTCGTCCTGTCGCAATATTAAATATGATTGATGATGGTGATTCTGATGCAAAAATCATTGCAGTACCAATAGATGACCCACGTTTTGATGATGTAAAGGACCTTTCTGACGTAAATCCTCACACTCTCAAGGAAATTGATCATTTTTTCTCAACATACAAGAAAATATCCAATAAAGAGGTTCAAACTAAAGGATTTGAAGGAAAAGACAAAGCAATAGCTGCTTTCGAGGAAAGTTTGGCCTTATACAAAGAAAAAGGGCGAGGTTAGACAATATATTCAGAATATTCAGATACTGCATAAAAGTAAAAAGTGGTACACTACTCTTGAGAGTGTGTACCACTTTTTAATTACCTATTTATCCCTAATTATATGGAAATTTCATTACAAAAAATAAGGACATTGGCGTTAGCTATCGCCATTATTTCTATAAGCATTCTTGCTTATGGAATAAGTGCATCAACTATATATGCACAAGACGAACCAGAAACGACATCTCTAGAGGCGTCTTCTGATGCTTCTACTGACACACGTCAGATGAAGAGAGATGCACGAAAAGCACGACTATTAGAATTACACGAGCAACGTAAAGCAAACGCTGACGAAGCTGCCGAAAAAAGAAATGCTTTTATTGATCGAGTAAAAACACAAAGAACAGAGACCAATGAAAGAGTTACTGGATTGCGTGAACGTTCTATAGAGAAAGGCGAGAAAATCGACACCAGACTAGATAATGAAAATATTACAGACGAACAACGTGAGCGTCTTGAAAAAAGAAAGGGGAAATTGGATGAAAAAACAGACGAAAGAAAAGCTGCACTAGAAGAAAAGAAAGAAAAGCGAATGAAGCAGCTAGAAGAACGTATAGGAAAATTTATTGAACGTATTGTTGATCGCTTTGAAGCAGCAATAAATCGTATGGAAAAAATTGCAGAACGAGTAGACTCACGAATAGAAAAATTCCAAGAGCGTGGCCTAGACACTACTGATGCAGAACTTGCACTCGACCGGGTATACGTAGCTACTGGTAATGCACGAGCAATACTTATTGGTGTAAACATAGATGGCTTGCTGGCGGAAACCGATAGTCTACGAGATGCATCTGCAAATGCAAAAGTTATATTCGAAAATATTAAAGCTGAATTAAAGAATGCACATACTGCACTTCGTGATTCAGTTGTAGCACTAAAGGCAAGTGTCCAAACAGACAAGCCTACTGACGATTCCGATGAAGATGACGGTGCAGATGAAGATAACGATGACGATGCGGTCGAAGATGAGAATGGAGATGAAGATAATAACGAGGGCGATAACTAATTACAATTAACACGTATCATTATGGATAATGAAAACAACACACAAGAATCATACACAGAGGAATCTGTAATCCCACCACCAGAAGGAACAACAGGTCCTGTTGTTGGATCAATAATTGTAATCGTTGTTCTTCTTTTAGGAGGATTCTATTTCTGGAACGAAAAAGTTCGGGATCAAATATTCCCACCTATTGAATCTCAAGCAGAGGTGATCGAGCAAATTGAATCTGTAAGTAATTCAGACGAAGTTGCTGCAATAGAAGCGGATATTTCTTCAACAGATTTAGATACTCTGGACGAAGAGCTCGAGACTATTACTGCAGAGCTTGATGCTGAGCTTGCAGACCTAGAGGATTTGGATTTGTAAAGTAGACAGGTTCTTACCAAAAAAACCACCACATTGACGAGGTGGTTTTTTCTTTGCAAAAAAGTGCTCTTAATAGTAGACTGCAATGACTATGACAGAAAAACGAACCGACAAAAAAACAGATAGCCAAAAGAGCTACACTATTACCTCAAACGAGGCAAAAGAGCATTCAACAGTTGAAATTAAGGGTGAAATACCTTTTTCAGTACTAAATGGATTCCGAGACTTAGTACTTACAGGTTACAAGAGCACTGTTGAAATAGACGGATTTCGCAAGGGAAAAGTTCCAGAAGATATGGTTATTAAGCATGTTGGGGAAGATATAATTCTAGAAAAAATGGCCGAAGAGGCATTGCAAGCAGTCTACCCCGCTATTCTTGCTGGTGAGAAAATCGATGCAATCGGGCAGCCCGAAATAGTGATGACCAAACTAGAAAAAGACAATCCTCTTGAATTCAAGATTATTACAGCAATAGTACCGGAGGTGGAACTTCCCGACTACAAAGCAATTGCAAAAAAGGCAATGGCGGAAAAAGTAGAGGTGGAAGTTACAGACGCAGATTTTACAACCTCGATGGAGCAATTCCAAAGAATGCTTCAGTCACAAAATTCACCCGAAGTTAACCCTTCGATAAAGGCTTCGACTGAGCTCAGCCGAACGTCCTCAGGGCAAGAAAAGAAAGATGACAAGAAAAAGGGGGAAGACAACCCTTCGGCAAGCTCAGGGCAAGAAAAGGATGAACCCTTGCCTGAACTAACAGACAAGTTCGTAAAAAAGATGGGAGACTTCACAGACGTTGCTGATTTTAAAGTAAAACTTCGTGAAAGTCTTGTAAAAGAGAAAGAGCTGCAAGGAAAAGAATCGAAACGACTTGCTATTGCAGAAGGATTAATCAAAGATGCAAAGGTAGAGATTCCAAAAATACTTATAAAGAGCGAACAAGGAAAGATGTTTGGACAATTCAAGGACCGATTGACACAAAGCGGAATGGAATTGCAGATGTACCTTGATCAAACCAAAAAAACAGAAGAAGAAATCCGGGATGAGATGGAACCAGAATCAATTCGCCGCGTTACATTTAATCTTGCTCTTGCAGAAATAGCTATGAAAGAAAATGTTACTGCTGATAAGGACGCGATTGAAAAAGAAGTAGAGAATATTCTTGCACATCACAAAGACGCACAAAGGGAACATGTTCAAATGTATGTTGAAGACATATTACTGAATGAAGCAGTGTTCAAATTTTTGGAGGAGGTTAAGTAATTAAAAATTGGTAAAAAAAGACAGCCATGTGATAAATCACACGGCTGTTTTGGTACAGTGATAAAAAATCTAGGTCGAAACCAACTTTTCGACTCTTTTATGCGGTGAATAATCTCTTTGCACAACCCTGGCAAAAGAAATGAGATCAAATACGAGAGCATCAAAAACTCTCTTACCAACAGTTAGATCAAATATAGCACTCCTCTCTTTTGCTGAAACATTTTCCACGCTCCACCCATCTAGATCTGCAAATGTTCCTTTGATAAAGTCCTGCGTTACAATAAGTTCTCGACCCACAGGTAGCCCAATTTCGACAGTGCATCCTATCCCATCAACAATTCCGCCTTCCTTGTGTCGAATAGAAACTGCACATAAGTCATCCATTCTTACAGTTACCGGCCCCACCTTACTCTTTTGAAAAAAATCTAAAAGAATAAAGCTTAAAACCAGTTCGTGTACCTCTCCAACTTTAACTAAAAAACTTCCAGCGTCTGGGTTTATTTTCATTTTTGACTCCTTCTTGTTGTTCTTGTTGAATTTTCAAATTAACAACTTATTCAGTAAGATATCACACACAACATAATTGGCAACCCTGTTCGTTGGAATAGTCTGACTATTCCAACTTTTTAATATAAAAGTGTCGAAATCGCGATAGCAGCGGTCTCTGCGCGCAACGTCGTGTTTCCGAGTGAATATATTGGGATATTTTTTTCTTTAAATAGTGCGATCTCCTCATCGCTCCATCCACCTTCAGGGCCGACTAATACTGAAACATCTTCAGTAAATTTCTGTGAATCAAATTTCTCTCCGTCCATATGTAGTGCGATGTATTCATTGTCTGTATCAAGCACTTCCCCAAGAGTTAGGATTGGCACTATTGTTGGCATTGTTCCTCTTCCCGATTGTTCGCTCGCCTCACGTACTATTTTCTCTGCACGTTCCACATTTATATTCTGCTTTTCTGTACGAGATGTAAGGATTGGATGGAAATGTGTAACTCCAAGTTCAGTTCCTTTTTGTAAAACTAATTCAAAGTTATCTTTTTTTAGAACTGCAAGATACATGTGTACCTGTCGCCCCGGTATTGATGTATTCTCTCGCTTTTCTTCAATAGAAAGCGATGCTTCTTTTTTTGTAAGCAAAGTAAACACACATTCGAATTCAAAACCTGAATTGTCTAGCAGAACAACTCTGTCCCCTTTGCCCAAACGAAAAACTTTGCTCCATTGATGTAGCAAATCACTGTCTGTGATAGTTATACTCTGTGTGCCCTCGAGTTTGTCGCGCACAAAAAAGTTATGTAATCTCATACGGCAAACAATATCGTTTTATTATCGCATTGTCAACACACTAATATTCTGGTATATTATTTACATCATTAAATATAAAAACTATGTTAATTCCAACAGTTATTGAAAAGTCACAATTCGGTGAACGCGCATATGATATCTATTCTCGCCTTTTGCGAGACCGTATCATTTTTCTTGCAGGACCAATTGATGACGACACCGCAAATATTGTAATTGCTCAATTACTTTTCTTACAACAAGAAGATCCAAAAAAAGATATCTCACTTTATATTAACTCTCCTGGAGGATCTATAAGCGCAGCCCTTGCACTACTAGACACAATGAACCATATAAAACCTGATGTATCAACAGTGGGTGTTGGATTGGCCGCAAGTGCTGGTGCTCTTCTTCTTGCTGGAGGAAAAAAAGGGAAACGCTTCGCTCTTCCAAATACTGAAGTAATGATCCACCAACCAATGGGTGGAGCAGAGGGACAAGCGTCTGATATAGAAATCACCGCAAAACATATCGTTGCAACAAAGGCTAAATTGAACAAAATGCTCTCTGATATGACTGGTCAAAAAGTGGCTAAAATAGAGAGTGATTCAGAGCGAGACCGTTGGATGACAGCAAAAGAGGCAAAAACATACGGAATGATTGATAAAGTGCTGTAGATAGTTATAAGTTTTTAGTTTTTAGACCACAAAGCCCCCTGTCCTTCGATAAATTCAGGACGGGGCTTTGTTAAGCCATATCTCGCCAAATTATGCTCTATATTCCTTGACAAATGGCTCTCTAAATGCTATTATACATCTGAATTTAACTAGTTGATTTAACAATCAAATAAACAAAACAACGAAAAATACTGAAAATGAGAACAACAAAATTGTTCCTACGTATCGGCCTCATGGCGTTAGTCATTGGGGGTAATTCACTACAAGCAAACAATCCAGAAATATCGGGTTTGAATGCCGATCAAGCAAGCTCAATTTTGACTTTGCTTTCATCGTTTGGTGCAGATCAGACAATTCGTGAGAATGTTAAACACGTTTTCAATGGAGAAACTGTTGGGGAGGTTACGCAGTCGGGATTATCGAAAGCAATGGTAGATTCAATCTTATCTTTACTTTCGACGTTTGGTGCATATCAAGAGCTGATCAATAATATTAAGAATGTTCTTATACCAGCACCGACACCTGCCCCACCAACGATTCCTGATCCACCAGAAACGGAAAGAGGGTGGGTTACTGTATCAAGTACAGTACAACTCGCCAATTCGCTCGCACCTGAAAATGCAGCGAGACTGCCATTCACTAGATTTATCCTAACGGCAAAATCTATTGATACTACAATCGATAATATTACTATCCAACGGTTCGGTGCTATTGATAGCACGCTGTTCAATAGCATTATATTACTCGATCAAGACGGTCTACAAATTGGAGATTCAAGTGCGCTCGATGAAGGGGGAAAAACAAAACTTGGAACATCCTTCACTGTTCCGGCAAACACATCCAGGGTCTATACGATTGCAGTAAACATGCAGTCTGACCTCGATGCGTATGCCGGGCAAGTTGGAGGGATTGCTGTTATAGGTATTAACACATCGGCAACAGTAGCTGGTACGCTACCAATCACAGGTTCGCAACACACAGTAAACGCAACACTATCTCTTGGAGCATTCAACAGTCCAGCAAATGGAACTCTTGTTTCTTCAGCAGACGATTCTCTTGATGTTGGTACAGTTAACAAGGTGTTTACATCTGTTAAGTGGTCAGCAGCAGGTGAAGATATGTACTTAAAGTCAATTCGTTGGGAGCAGACAGGTTCTGCTTCTAACGTAGAAGACTTGGCAAATGTTGTTACGTTAGTTGATGGTGTAGTTTATCCTACTGTAATTAATGGAGATTACTTCACAACAGTATTCCCTGGAAACGGAATCCTTACTCTGCGGGGTAGGAACAAGGAAGTATCAGTACGTGGAGATGTTGTTAATGGTTCAACACGAACCATTCGATTTGACATTCAGAAGCAGTCTGATGTTCATGTAGTAGGAAAGACCTTCGGTTACGGAGCACTTCCTGCATTTGGAACAGACACTGATAATGACAATGACGCAGCATTCCGAGCTACAGACGATCCTTACTTTGATGCGTACTCACACACAGTGAGCGCAGGAACAATGACAGTAAGCGCGTGGAACTCAGGAGTTCCAGCACAAAACGTCGGATATAACCTACAAGGAGAGAATCTTGGAGGATTCACTATCGATGTACGAGGAGAGCCTATTACCATAGGAACAATGAAGTTTGGTGTAGGTATTACAACTGGTTCTTCAGAAATTGCTGATATCACAAGTATCACAATCGTTGATGAAAACGGAGTAGTACTTGCTAGTGCTACAGATGGAACAGATACAGATCAATATCAGTTAATTTCATTTTCTGATTCTGTAACATTCTCACCTGGAATCACTAACCTTAGACTGATTGCGAAGTATGGAACTGACTTCTCAAACAACGATGTTGTACAAGCTTCAACAACCCCAAGTGGTTGGACAACAGTTAAGGGAGATGACACAGGAGTATCTATTACTCCAAGTCCTTCTACAGCTGTTTCAGGATCAAGTATGACAGTTAAGACTGGAGCTCTAGAAATCAGTCAATCAACACAGCCAACAGCACGAACAGTTATTGCAGGAGCAGATCAATTCGAGTTCGCTCGATATGTATTTGACGCTACATCTTCAGGTGAAGACGTACGAGTATCTACATTCCTTGCAAAGTACTCATTCGCTACTGTTGCATCAACAGACCTTACTGGTTGTCAGCTATGGAATGGAAGCACGTCAGTAACTGCTGATACTGTTCTTCACCCAAGCGTTTCTACTGGTGAGGACGAGAACTTTACGTTTGATGGAGGAGGACTTGTAATTCCAAAGGGAACATCAAAGACTCTTTCACTTAAGTGTAATGTATCTTCAGGAGCTACATCCGGAAGCTTTACATGGGGTAACGATGACAATGCATCAGCATTTACATCTGCTTCAGGATTAGTAAGTAGTCAGACAATTACAGAAACATGGACAACTGCAACTGGACAAGCTATGACAGCTTCAAGTGGCGGATCGTTCACTGTAACATCTGATACACAGATTCTTTACAAGATGTCAGAAGCAGGAGCTACAGACGTAACTCTTGGAGCGTTCAGGTTTAAGGCAGGTTTGGAAGAAGATATAACTATCGAACAAATTGCTCTTCAACTTGGAAATACAGCTTCAAGTGCTCCATCTGACCTTATGGGTGAGAAGGTAACATTGTGGCATGATGGTGTACAAATCGGTACAGCTGGATTTACTGGCGGAAATTCTGATTTTGCAACTTCATCTTCAATAAGCGTTCTTGTGAAGACTGGAAAGACTGAAACAATTACTGTTAAGGCAAGTCTTGCAGGTCAAGACGGTAACAGTAAGGTTGATTCATTCGGTGCATTAATTTCAATTGTATTTGACGGTGATAACACCGGAACAAATGGAGATGGAACATATGCAACTGGAGTTTCTTCAGGAACAAAAATTGCAAGTGGAACAACAGCGGACGTAGCTACGAATGGACTGCGTATATTCAAGGCAGTTCCTTCGATTGAGTTAGTAAGTAGCACTGGGCCACTGGCTCCAAGTGAAGACTTGTACGCGTTCGAGGTTCATAACACTAGCGATGATGACATCGTATTCCAGAAGTTCACATTCACAATTGCTACAACAGGTGGAGCAATGACAGGATGGCTTCTTAAGGGAAATGGTGTTGAATTCAACACATCAGTTTCGGCTATCACTGGTACAACTCTTGAGATAACAGGTACAGGTACCTCACTTGCTCAGATAATTCCAGCTGGTGGTAAAAAGAAATTCGTTTTGTCAGTGACAAATATCGTTGACACAGCGTCAGTTGCTGAGTCTGTAAGCATCACTCTTGTAGCAGATACTGTATATCCAGATGAGTTGACAACAACGTCAGCAACTGGACACATGGGAACTGTAACAACAGTTGAGGCTGGTACAGAAGCAACAGCTAACAACCTTATCTGGACACCATTTTCTACAACAACTCCGGAAGCAACCGCAGCTGTTGAGAATAATCTTGACTGGACTAATGGTTACGGGATGCCTGGTTTCCCATCAAACGGAAACTTCTCAACCCAAAGCTTTACACGTAGCTCTTCATAGAGTTATCGCTAAAGCATAGTATCCTTAATGGATAACAAAAAACCGCCCGAAAGGGCGGTTTTTTGTTGCATGTGTCTATACTAGAAATGATTTAAAATGATGCTATAATACAGATCATGAAAAAAAGCAGTAACATTGTTGTTGTGAGCGTAGCGGTGGGTATTGTACTAGGCTGGATGTCCTTTCCTGATAAGAATAATGATTCTACTACTGATATTAATATCGGGGATATCAAGGTTAATTTAGAGGATTTGAAGTCTATAGAAGGATTAGGGTTTGAAATAGAGGGTGGCTTTGTGCAAACTAGTGATCCAGATATAGATACTCCAAAACTAAAGAGAAAAGTAAGTGGATTAACAGAAAATACTCAAATACGACTTGATGGGGTTGTTGATATACTTAAGGACGATCATCTTAATGTACGACAATGGATTCAAATTGGTGGAATATGGAAGATAGGTGAAAATTTTGAAGCAGCACGTGAAGCATGGGAGTATGCGCTTATATTGTCACCAAGTAATCAAGTTGCACCCGTAAATCTTGGTAATCTTTATGCAACAGATATTAAGGATTTTGAAAAATCGGAAGAATGGTATCTTAAGGCAATAGAAGTAAGTCCTACAAATAGACAAGCGTATACTAAATTATCAGAGTTGTATTTTTATCAGATGAAAGATACAGTAAAAGCAATTGAGATAATCGATCAAGGACTTGGAGTTCTTGCAGATGATGGAACTCTACATTCATTTAAAAACGCACTGGAATCAGGAGGACTCTAATATTATTACTATAATAGTTATATGGAACCAGAAAAACAAAACAAAATAAACAGAACTCTGTGGCGGATTGTTGGAGTCCTCATACTTGTCTGTGTTTTTTGGTATGTCTTTGTGCCAAAGTTGATTACTCCAGGGACAGTAGTAGATGATCCAAATACGGTAGAGATTTCTCCAGGAGTTTCTGTGAATATTTCTAATAGTGATGTTTCTGTTGATGAAATAAGTGCACCAATTCCTGATGTTGAATTCACACCGAGTGTCACAAAGACTGAGGCAACAGATTCAGAAAAAGATACATTAGAGAGGATTGAGAGTTTACAAAAAACACTCAAGAAAAATCCTAATATATTTCAAGCGTGGACCGAGCTTGGGTCACAATATATCTTGCTTAAAGAATACAGCCAAGCAATACTGGTATTAGAATTTGCTGGTGAGATACGTCCAACAAGTGCTATTCCGGCAAGTAATTTGGCATTCATGTATGGGTATTATCTACATGAAGAAGATAATGCTGTACAGAATTATTTGCGCGCAATCGAATTAGAACCAGGAAGTGACTTTAATTACATACGTCTTTTTGAGTTTTATCGAGACACAGATCAAATGGAACAAGCAAGAAGAATTATTCTAGGTGGACTTGAGATTAATCCCGACAGTGAGACCCTTCAGTCATATCGCGATATTTAATTTAAAACCACATGCATGGCATGTGGTTTTTTGTAAGTAGTAATTCAATATATATTATGTATAAAAAAATTATTGTCTCGTTTATATTTTTATGTGCCCCTCTAGTAGGGTTAGCTCAAGTAGACATCACAGAGGTGATGTATGACCTTGAGGGGAGCGATGGTGGGCATGAATGGATCGAGATTTTCAATAGTGGATCTGAACAAATAGCTATTACAGAATGGAAATTCTTTGAAGCAAATACGAATCACCGAATTAGTGCAGTTGAGGGAGGTATAGAGACAATTACACCGGGAGAGTATGCAGTTATTGCAGACAATATAGATAAATTTAATGCAGATAATCCAACGTACACTGGACTTCTTTTTGATAGTGCATTCTCTTTAAGTAACACAGGAGAAACAATTATAATTCGCGATCCTGATTTAGTAGACAGTGATGTGTTTACATATACTTCAGATATTGGAGCAAAGGGAGATGGACAGTCGCTACACAAAGTAAATGGTGTAGTAAGCGCCCGGGTTGTGAGTTTAGGAAGTGGAGTAGCTTCAGAAACTGTGATTGGTACGACAACAGGAGTTATTTCAGAAGTGAATGCGGCGGTTCTGTCATCGCATAGTAGCAGTGCACCCCTCACCAAAGTAGTAGCCAAAAAGATTTTTAGTGCTAGTGCGGGGAGGCATCGCCTAGCCTCAGAGAATGCCCCAGTGCAGTTTGATGCTGATTATAAAAAAGGTAAAAGTAATATGTCTCCGCGTTTTGTATGGTCATTCGGTGATGGCGAAACATTAATAGGAGAGAGAGTTGTTCATGCGTATCAATTTGCTGGTGTGTATACTGTGGTTCTCAATGCGTATCAGGGGAATGATCACTCTGTATCAAGGACGAAAATAACAATTGTTGAACCAAAAGTGAATATTACAAGTGCAACACGTGAGTATGTAGAAATAACAAATTCAAGCAAGCATGAGCTAAATTTAAATGATTGGATGCTGAAAACAAAGAATACAACATTTAAGTTTCCGACAGATACTATTCTTGAGCCAGAAGTCCCTGTGAAATTCCCAAATAAGATTACTGGCATTTTGTACAACTTTGGCAAAAAGATTGCACTACACAATCCGCTTAATCATGCACTTGCATTATATTCAGTCCCGACAGTAAAAGAAATTAATGAAGTACTCGGCACTACGACTCCAAATAATCCAGAGGACACAGTGTCGCGTGTTACCGAGTTATTGCAAAAATTGTCGGTGTTAGAAGGAGCACTAAATGAATTGCGTAGAATATACATAGGTAGCCAAGAGTGAGGTATAATATAGAAATGTTAAATAGGACATCTTTTAGATTCATTGTAGGCTTTGTGGCGATAATTCTGCTGAGTATAACTTTTACTATTGTAGTCAGTCAGGGAGAGTCAAAAGCAGCAAAGCCTGGTGTCGCTCATATTGAGTAATCTTGACATATTGTATTTTAGGTGTACAATATTTATTGGGTTATAGCAACGCGGAGGCCGTAGTCTGTTCTAAGGTGCACTTTACTTTAGAAGGAATCAAACAAAAAACAGAAGGAGACTTACCATGGGTAAATACATAAATCCCCCCGAGAAAGCAAAAGAAGAAGGAAGAGAAGTTGACTTTAAAGATACTCTAGCTGCAACTCTGGAACAACTTAATGCTGGAGAGGTGTTGTGTGTCGTAGCCAACAAGGGTCAATGGGATGTCGCTATTGTGATCAAAGAGGAGTATGACTTCCGGTGTGTTTCGGCAGATCGTGGAAGTATTAAGGGGACGTATGCAGTCCCAAATGTTGTTGCTGTCGCATAGTATGTGCAACAGTTGGAAGGCTTCCAGAATTTTCTGGAAGCCTTTTTATTTGGAGCTCCTTGGGATAATCTTGACAAGAGAGCCTTCTATCAGTAGACTAGGTATCAAAGGCTAAAGACAGCAGACGTGCATCGCGTTGCGACGCAACAATTGACAGGTAACATTTGACAATTGACAGTCGAATTTTGCTTCGCAAAATTCGACGAAAGTCACAGGTCACATGTTACAGGTCACATGTTGTATCGCACAAAGTGCGATACTATAAGTTCTGCCGAGGCAAATGGTATTACTATGTAGTATTATTTTCTCTATAGCACGGCCTTTGGTCGTTTTTTTGTTAGCTAATTGCATGATTATATGGCAATTTCAAAGGATAAGAAGAAGAAAATTGTAGAAAATGTAACAAACGCTATTTCTGATTCTGAATCAATGGTATTTGTGAATTTTCACGGTTTGGGTGTGTCTGACACAAACGAACTACGAAGGTCACTCCGTGAGGAAGAAGTAGGATATACAGTAGCAAAGAAGACTCTAATACGCCGCGCACTTGATGCAGCAAATATTCCAGGGGATCAGCCAGAGCTCGCAGGAGAGTTGGCAATCGCATATGGAAAAGATTTACTTGCACCAGCACGAGGAGTATATGAGTTTTCAAAAAAGCATAAAGAGAACATTGCGATTCTTGGAGGAATATTTGAAGGTGAATACAAGACTCAAGATGAGATGATTGTAATCGCATCAATTCCACCAATGCAAACTCTTCGAGCTATGTTTGTTAACATTATCAATTCTCCTATACAGGGATTTGCAAGCGTACTGCATCAGGTTGCAGAAAAGCGCGAAGCATAAATAGAGGAAGCACCAAATGCGAAATTACAAATTACAAACAAATTCTAAATTCTAATGTTCAAAAACTACTGTTTAGGTAATTTGAATTTTGATTATTGTTTGTGGTTTGGAGTTTATGATTTGGAATTTATTTAAATCTTAATTTAAATCATTATGACAGAAGAAGTAAAGAATGAAGCAGCTCCAGAGGCTGCTCCCGAAGTTAACCCTTCAACGGGTTCAGGGCAGGGAGAGGAAGCTCCAGTAGAAACTCCTGCAGAAGCACCAGCTGAAGCAGAAGAGACCAACGCCGATGTTGAAGCCCGCCTGAATGACGAAGTCGGGCAGGTTCCAGCAAAGTTCAAGGAACTTGTTGAGACAGTTGAAGGACTGAGTGTTCTTGAACTTCACGAATTAGTGAAACTACTTGAGAAGAAGTTTGATGTTTCGGCGCAAGCAGTTGCAGTTGCAGCACCAGGAACAGGGGGAGACGAAGCTGAAGAGAAATCTTCATTCGACGTTGAGCTTACCAGTATCGGTGATTCAAAGATCAGCGTGATCAAAGCAATCAAAGAAGTACTTGGTCTTGGATTGAAAGAGGCAAAAGATATGACAGAAGGAGCTCCAATAGTTGTAAAGGCTGGAGCAAAGAAAGAAGAGGCAGAAGAATTGAAAGCAAAGCTCGAAGAAGCTGGAGCATCTGTAACTCTAAAATAAATTCTTTATTTTAGAGACAGATGCGACAGGGCCGGAGACGCGCCTGCGGGTGCAGGGGAGAGCGTCGAGGCGGGCGTAGATTCTGTTATGAGTGGAACGAACCTGCCTGCCGGTAGGCAGGTTACAGAATCAAGTGCAGAGCTTCGCGAGCACTTAGTAGAATTGGATCCGCCGGCTGGCGGAGAACAATTATACTTAGTGACTTGTGACGGAGCTACCGTAACTCTAAAATAATCTCTTAAGAGATAAGCACAAATCAAAAGCCCGATTCGAAAAACGAATCGGGCTTTGTGCGTGCTTGATGGTGCAGTCAAGCTTTTTGAGAATCATTTCCCTTTGTGGTTTGAGAAGTGGATGCACATTGGGACTGTTCTTTTTCTATGTGCATGAGGGATTTTATTAGAATTCCCGTACGGGAAGTTTCATCAGCGGGGTCTCTGTCTCCGTCTTCTACCCTTGCTTTCACTAAGGTTTTCAAGAAAACTTCGCATATGTTTCCAAGGAGTGTATGCTCTGTAGATTCAACACTTTTCATTAATTCGTTCAAAGAATTTTTGACCAAAGAAGATTTCTCTTCGAGTCTCCGCTGTCTCTGCTTAATTATATCCTTGAGACTATCTGGCAGGTCCCAGAGAAGTTCGCCAATAACACCATTTCTTACTTGCATTCTTACTTGTGTGTCCATAAGTTTTCTTTTCTTTGGTTGCAATATACCTACCTCGGTATGTCAATTTCACGGGGGTTTCTAAGATGGTATAGTATACGCGATATAACAATACGTCAAATATATGGATATTCTTGAAAAACTCTTTGGTAGCAGTGCACGTGTGAAAATCATGCGGTTATTTTTATTCAATACGGATGAGGTATATGACATTGATGAGGTCGTATCTCGTGTACGAGTAAGTAAGATTAATACGAGGAAAGAGCTAGTTGTGTTAGAGAAAATAGGAATGCTTAGAAAAGTATCCTTTACCAAAGATGTTGAACAAAAACGTGGGAAAAAGGTAAAAACTGTTAAGAAAAAAGTAACAGGATATGAGATAAATTCAAACTTTATATATTTGAGTGCTCTGCAGAATCTACTAATTAATATGATGCCGTTAAACACTAATCATATCTTAAAAAAGTTGAGCACAATGGGCAGGATGAAATTGATATTAGTGTCTGGGGTATTCATACAAGAATGGGAAAATACACGGGTGGATATATTAATCGTGGGAGACAAATTAAAAATACCTGCTATTGAATTACTTGTACGAACACTAGAGGCTGAAATAGGGAAAGAAATTAGATATGCAATATTTGAGACACATGATTTTCAGTATCGCGTTGGAGTATGCGATAAACTAGTTCGGGATATATTGGAATATCCACATCAAAAGCTCATAGATAAGATAGATATTGAAATACCGAGAGAAAGATCTACCATGGAGTAACAATTTGACAGACGAGTGATACATTGTGTGGATAAGTGGTTTTTCTTCGGTGCTATAATTATCACTAAGGTATCTGTTATAAAGCAGACCCTATTTTACTCATTGTATAAATTAATACTATGGTAGTTGAAACATGGAGCGAAGTGTTAGCCATATCATTCCAGAATCTCTGGGCTGGGGTTATAGCATTCCTCCCTAATTTGGTGGTTGCAATCATCATATTCATCCTCGGGTGGATCGTTGGTGTTTTGCTTGGGCGAATCGTTGCTCAAATTATTAAGGCTCTGAAAGTTGATAATGCACTTCGTGGTGCAGGACTTGAAGATCTATTGTCACGTGGTAATTTTGCACTCGACACAGGTCGCTTTGTAGGAGCTCTTGTTAAGTGGTTTGTGATTATTGCATTCCTTGTTGCATCTTTGGATGTTCTTGGATTGAATGAGGTCAATGTATTCCTACGTGAGGTTGTACTTGGCTACTTGCCACAAGTATTTATTGCTGTCTTCATCATTCTTGTTGGAGCAGTAATTGCTGATGCACTGCAACGGGTTGTTGTTGGAGCAGCAAAGGCAGCAGAAATTTCATCTGCAAATTTCCTTGGCGCATTAACTCGTTGGTCAATATGGGTGTTCGCAGTACTTGCAGCACTCTTCCAATTGGGCGTCGCTGGACCATTTGTTCAGACATTCTTTACAGGAGTGGTCATCGCAGTCTCTCTTGCTGTTGGGTTGGCATTTGGACTCGGAGGTCAAGAACATGCTGGAAAGTGGCTTTCAAGCATAGAAAAGGAGATAAAATCTCGGTAAATCCTAGTAAAATTGGTCAAAAACCACCCTTCACGAAAAGGGTGGTTTTTTGTTGTGCTGCATGGCTTAAAGTGGTTGACATGGATTTTATTTCCTATATACTTGGAGAATTGTTTAACGGACGAAAAACTTAGTGTGTGCGGGAATACTTACGAGACCTATTCAGGCCTTTTTTGTCTTTACCGCTCTCAAGCGGTTTTTTAATCTTCAGGATCACTGACTCATTGATAATCTAATTCCGCCACTCTACCCCATGGGGTCAAATATGGGGTTAATGGAGGCGGAGGGTAATAAATTATAATCGCAAACAATATCAGCGGTGATATATAGATTTCCTAATGGGAAATCAAGAGCATATGGTGGATGCCTAGACACAAAACGGCGATGAAGGACGTAGCGTAGCTGCGATAAGCTTCGGGGAGGTGCCAAGCAACCTTTGATCCGGAGATCTCCTAATGGGGGAACCCAACCCGATGAATACGGGTTACTATGTACTTGATACATAGAGCTTACCTGGGGAAGTGAAACATCTCAGTACCCAGAGGAATAGAAACTAATAAGTATTTCCTTAGTAGCGGCGAGCGAAAAGGAAGAAGCCCAAACCGAGCTTCATTCTGACAATACAATTCGTTGTGTTGTTGGAGTGATGCTCGGGGTTGTAAGACAGTGACGTGGTTTTTAAATCAGAAGAGTCAAAAAATAAATGATTAGGAGAATGTGCTGGGAAGCACAACCCAAGAGGGTAATAGTCCCGTAAACGAAAATCATTTATCTCTTTTGTCATTGATATCTTGAGTAGCTCAAGACACGAATAGCTTGAGTGAATTAGCCGGTACTAACCGGTAAGGCTAAATACGTTTTGTGATCGATAGTGAACTAGTACCGTGAGGGAAAGGTGAAAAGTAGCCCGGATAGGGCAGTGAAATAGACCTGAAACCATATGCTTACAAGGAGTAGGAGCTCGCGCTTGCGTGAGTGACTGCGTTCCTATTGAAGAATGAGCCAACGAGTTAATATACGCAGCAAGGCTAAGGCCTGATCGGCTGGAGTCATAGGGAAACCGAGTGTGAATAGCGCGTATGTCAATGCATAGCATTGGAAATTCCAAACAACAAAACCCAAATCACAAACAAATTCAAAATTCTAATTTTCGAATATCAAAACACGTTTTGAGTATTTGGATTTTTGTCATTGAGTATTGTTTGTTATTTGGTGCTTAGAATTTGGTGCTTCCACTGCTGTGCAGCGGCAAGTTGTGTATATTAGACCCGAAGCCAGGTGAGCTTACCATGAGCAGGGTGAACTTTGTCGAAAGACAAAGGGAGGCCCGAACCGATACGTCGTTCAACTCGTTCGGATGACTTGTGGTATGGAGTGAAAAGCTAATCGAACCTGGTAATAGCTGGTTTTCTCCGAAATAGCTTTAGGGTTAGCGTCATGTGTTCCTCTGAGGGGTAGAGCACTGGAAGGTTTCGACAGGGAGCAATCTCGCGAAACCTATCAAACTCCGAATACTCAGAATTAAAACATGGCAGTTAGACTGTGGGCGCGAAGGTCCATCGGTCGAAAGGGAAACAGCCCAGATCTCAAGTTAAGGTCCCCAAATCCATACTCAGTGCACTTAAGGAGGTGAGATTTCTCTGACAATGAGGAGGTTGGCTTAGAAGCAGCCATCCTTTAAAGATAGCGTAACAGCTCACTCATTTAGAGATTTTGCGCCGCAAATTATCGGGGCTTAAGTATGGTACCGAAACTGAGGGCTTGTAGATTTCATTGAAGGTTTTTGTAGTAATGTAGAGTCGTAGTTCAATTGGACAGAACATCGGATTTAGTCCGAAGGTTGTGGGTTCAAGTCCTACCGACTCTGCCATTACTTTGTTCTTTTTATTGAGTGTCCTGTAGCTCAGCGGCGAGATGAGTGCCACACGCTTAATACAAAATTTATCCAACTGCTTGCTAGCGGGCGTTGGGAAAGGATGTGTTGAGGCGCACTGTACTTGAGAGTACCGAGTTGTTAACTCGGAAGTCGCTGGTTCGAATCCAGCCAGGACAACCAATTTACACGGCAAGTCGATTTACAAAATCGACTTGCCCCTTCAATGAAGTCTATGAGCGGTAGGAGAATATTCGTGTCTGCGATGAAGCAGTATCTGCGAGGAGCTGTGGAGCGTCACGAAGCACAAATGTTGGCACAAGTAACCGCAATGCAAGTGAGATTCTTGCACGCCGAAAGACTAAGGTTTCCTTGACGATGAAGATCAATCAAGGGTTAGTCGGGCCTAAGGAGATGGCGAAAGCCGCATCCGATGGACACATGGTTAATATTCCATGACTTCGTATACAAGTGATGAGAGGACGGAGGGTAGTATGTAGAGTGCATTATTGGATTTGCATTCAATGCTTGAGGGAGATACGTAGGTAAATCCGCGTATCATTAATTCCAAGAGTAGTGAAGATGCTTTGCTTCGGTGAAGTAAATTCTACAAAGCACGCTTCCAAGAAAATTCTCTAAACTTATTGTATATGGATCCGTACCGTAAACCGACACAGGTAGTCAGGTCGAGAAGACCAAGGCGAACGAGTGATCGCTCCTCAAGGAACTCGGCAAAAAAGCAGCCGTACCTTTGGTATAAGGCTTGCCTCTCGCAAGAGAGGCCGCAGCGAAAGATCCCTGGCGACTGTTTATCAAAAACACAGCTCCCTGCGAACTTGTAA
>NVTD01000016.1 GCA_002401445.1 Candidatus Wolfebacteria bacterium
GACTAAAAATTACCAATCTAAGAGCTAGATTGTATCCAACAAACAGACTACACCTTTGATTGTGAATTTTCTGTTATTAATTATGATGAAATATGAGTGAATTCAAATAACCATCATCATAATCCGGTGATCACTTTCATAAATAATCATAAAGTAGGACGATAAATTCAAACAATATCGTTTATATTGGAGGTGGACTTAGCACAGTGAATGCAGCTACTAATGTAAGAATTTACACTGGAGCCACCGATACCACTACAACAGGAACAGAGAGACTACGCATAACCTCCTCTGGCAACGTCGGTATTGGAGTAACTGATCCTGATCAAGCCTTGGAAGTAACAGGAAATGTCAAACTAACTACATTTAGTGATGACTTCCAGTTTGGTAGTGCAAGCAACCAACTCTCATACAATCTTTATCTGTCATCAGCTAGTGGAGGAACTACAATGCAGAATACTACCGGAGACCTACTCTTTGTTGCAGACAATGTAACTACAATGACAATGGATAATGGCAACGTGGGTATTGGAACGACGAGTCCAGACCAACTTCTCACAATCTCAAAAGCGGGGAGTGCTGGTGGACTTTCTATCGAGAGAACCGATGGATCACCAAGTGTGTTTACACTACTTAATATTGGAGGTCAAATGTTCTTTGATTATGTTGGTGGTGCTAACGGTTATGTTTTTCAGGTGGAAGGTGATTCAAAAATGATTATTGCAGAGAGCGGCGACGTGGGTATCGGTACTACATCACCAAAATCAAGTCTCCACATTGCTGTAACAGGTAACGATTGGGAAGACGGACTATTGCTTGAACATGATGAAGGAGGCACTGGATGGAATATACATCCTGAGAGTGATGCAAACGATTCTCTATGGTTCGGATACAACAGTGACACTAATCTAGATCTTGCCTCACAATCTGCAACAGCTGTACTGGTAATCGATGGTGCAAACAAACGAGTCGGTATTGGAGTTACTGACCCAGACCATACCCTTGAGGTTGCCGGTACTGGAGGAGCACCCGGAATAAATATAACCAACTCAAATTCGCGATTGTATTTTGATGGAGCCAGAGCATTGGAAGGTGGATCTTATCTTGCAATAGGAGAGGGATTTGCTGATGTTATATTCCGAAATTCTGAGCAAGTGGGTGTGGGATCAACCAGCCCATGGGCACAGTTATCAATTAACCCAGATGGTGAGAGCGGCCCATCATTTGCAATCGGTTCCTCAACCGCCACTGACTTTATTGTAGACAATGGTGGTAATGTGGGAATTGGAACGGCGAGTCCAGGCAGTCCTCTTGACTTACACTCAACTAGTGCGGCAGGGTTAAATTATGTGAGAAGTGGAACCAGTATTGGGTCACTTACAGCAAGTAATAACGACTTTGAAGTCTTGGCTTTAACAAATAATCTAATTCTAGGAGCCAACGCTGCAAAATATATTGCCTTCAAAGATGGGTCTACTGAGAATATGCGTATTGATGCAAACGGCAACGTCGGTATTGGAACGACTAGTCCACAAGCATTGCTTCACCTAGGTGACGGAAGCGGTAATGTAGAGCTTACTGTGGAGTCATCCACAAAGAATCGAGCATTTATTGGTGTCTTTGGTGATAACGCAGGATTTTCTGTTAACCGCTCTGTAGTCGATGGAGCATTTACCAATCCAAGTTTAACCCACGCTGAAGTTTCACTTCGAAGCAATAATGGTGATTCTAATATTGGCTTCTTTACTACGGACACAAATAATGTAATTGGCACAGAACGTATGACTATTGATAAGGATGGAAACGTCGGTATTGGAACAGTGAGTCCAAATGCTCAATTCCATAATGCAGACGGTACTACTATTCTCGGTTCTGATACTTGGCCTACCAGTGCAGTCGGTAAGTCAGGTGATAGAGTTCTTGTGGCCTCTGATTCAGAAGATGCAAGAATCATTGTCTTTAATGGTAAAACTCCAGTTGCTGTAGACACAGGAGGTTTAATCCAGTTAGGAGGACTTGCAACAAGTGGAGGGACTGACTTTGCGGGAGGAAGCATTTTTGCTGGAAAGGAGGTTGTAACAAGTGGTAGTTTATTGGGATATTTAACATTACAGACAACTGCTTCGGGAGGAGGTCTTGTTGAACATTTGCGCATCGATTCTTCTGGAAACGTCGGTGTTGGTACCACCTCTCCATACGCAAAACTATCTGTCGCGGGCTTCATTAACACCGACCAGTACTCTGGATTCAAACAAGCAGGAGTAACTATTCTACATGCGTCTTCAACGAACTTCAGTACGTTTGTTGGTGGTTATGCTGGAGCGTCTATACTAGCTGGAGGAACAAACAACCTTGCTGTTGGTTATCAAGCAGGAAATGCTCTTACAACGGGTGATAACAATGTCTTTCTTGGTTATCAATCAGGAGATGGTGCAACAGCATCTAGTCGGAGTGTCGGTATCGGAAGCGGAGTTCTTGGCTCTGCATCTTACGCCCCTTCTGCAGGAGCCGACGGAGGAACTCCCGCCAATATTGCAATTGGGTATCTGGCAGGCTCAGTCATAACAACTGGAACGGGCAATACTGCAATAGGGCAAAATGCTCTAAACGCGAATACAACGAGTGCATACAACATTGCACTGGGTGATGACGCCCTTGGGTCGCTCTCTACCGCAAGTCACAGGAATATCGGAATTGGTAACTGGGCTGGGCTGAATCTCACAGCAGCGGGAGATAATGTTCTCATCGGCCATCACGCCGCAGCTGGAGCTGCTCTCGGAAGCCAGAACATAGCCATTGGTACTGATGCTCTAGGCGGACCAAGCAACACTGCTGCTGCAAATATCGCCATTGGTTATCAATCTCTCGATGCAAATAGTACAGGAGTACGAAATACAGGAATCGGTCATCAAACGCTTTCTGCTATCACTATCAACAACGACTCCACAGCAGTTGGATTCAACGCGCTTCTATTAGACACCGGCGGAAGTAACACAGCACTTGGAAGTTATGCATTGGATGCAACAGCAGCAGGAACGGACAACATTGGAATAGGACTCAATGCAGGTGGAGCAAACAGTGGAGGATCTCGGAATATATCTATTGGAACAAGTGCAAACAATGCAAACACAGCAACTAACGATTCAATTGGTATTGGATACAATGCTCTGTTACTGGAAGCATCTGGAGGTATTAACTTGGCAATTGGATCATATGCATTAGATGCAGCAAATGGTGCAGAGCGAAATGTCGCACTCGGATGGTCTACACTTTCTGCAATAACAACTGCGGATGATTCCACAGCGGTTGGTTACGGAGCGCTAAAACTAGACACCGGAGGAAGCAACACGGCGGTGGGAAGTCAGGCTCTCGATGCAAACACTTCTGGTACAAGAAATACTGGACTTGGGTACCAGGCACTTTCTGCAATTAGCACAACCAACGACTCCACTGCGGTAGGACACAACGCTCTTCTCGTCGACATCGGTGGAATTAACACGGCAATTGGTAGTGGAGCTCTTGATGCAAATACAACAGGTACTGAGAACGTTGCAGTCGGATACAATGCTCTTACATCAAATATTTCAGGTTATGACAACGTAGCAATCGGAACACGAGCACTTCAACTTATTCAAAATGGTAGTGTGCTGAACGTAGCTCTTGGTGCAGACGCTCTTGCCGGATTAAATAATGCTACCGCTGACAACAACATAGGTCTTGGATATGCAGCAGGAGATAATATTACTTCAGGAGCACACAACTTAATCATTGGTCACAATATTGACGCACCATCTGCAACTGCATCAAATCAATTGAACATCGGTAACATCATATTTGGACTCAATGTGGACTCATCAGGAACTACTGTTGATACCGACGCATTGATTGGTATTGGAACTGCCGGTCCTCAGGGACGATTGCATGTCTATACCGGTAGTGCGGGTACTGTCGCGGTTGATTCAAGTAGCGATGAATTTATCATTGAGGGGAGTGGGCATACAGGGATGACCCTCTACAGTCCCGATGTCAATGCGACGGCAATAGTTTTCGCGAATGCATCTGATGATGTGGCGGCAAAAATTCAATACGATGGTAACGCAAACGAATTGCTTATTTCCACACAAAATGCGAGTGACTATTTGAAATTTAGCGTCGCTGATGGAGCAGAGGCAATGCGAATTGACACTGCTGGCAACATCGGTATTGGAGAAGCCTCACCAGATGCAGAACTACACATTTCAGGAAATGGACCCGACATTCATATACAAGACACAACGAATTCTGGTGACGCTGCAGTATCATATATTGAGGGATTCGATTCAGGTGATACACGAAGATGGATTATTGGAGACCGTTCTGCAAGTAACGATGATGTCGGTATTACTGCTGACACTGGCATGCTCTATTTTACTGCTGGTGCCGATATTGTTGGTATTGCCAACAATGGTATCGATATTGCTGCTACTGGATTGGATCAGTTGGTGGTGGGTGACAGTATTGATTCACAGGGAATTGTTATTGATGCAGGGGCAGGTGATGATGCAGCGTTAGCATTCTCAGAAGGGGGAACAGCGCTTGGACGCATAATTTGGGAAGGGAGTGATAATAGCCTACGTCTTGAAGTATCAGCGCTAGGTACAGCAAATCTAACCATCGACTCTTCCGGCAACGTCGGTATTGGTACCTCGACTCCGTTGGGCAAACTTATGATCAAGCAAAATTCGGCAGATGCTTATGGCATGGTAATAGAAGCTAGTGCAAATGATAGATGGTTACGAATAGGTCATGATGGTACAAATGCACAGATTCACACAACATATAATTCTGCCGCTGGAACTGGAGGACAACTACGATTAGGTGTGCACAGTGCACAAAGCGCCTTAACAATCGAAACAGACGGTAAGGTCGGTATTGGAACTACGACACCAGGAGCAGAACTTGATATAAGAGGTGGTACTGGACTTTCGAAAGCAACATTGCGTATTGGAGGAGGAAACGGTAGTTTGTACGGTGAGATAGGTGATTTGGAATTTTTTGAGCAACATTATGCGGGTGTAGCTGTAGCAAGGGTGGTTGGACACCGAGGAAGTTCTGGGAACAATGGAGCTCTTAGTTTTGAAACCGCTATAAGTGGTAGCTTGGTTAGTCGCATGCGTATTGACCAGAACGGTAATGTGGGTATTGGAACTAGTACGCCAAGCGCTCCTCTTAATGTCCATGTTTCTGCAACAGCTGGTGGTTCCGAACCTATTGAAGTTTTACGACTTTCAATGGATGATGCGGACTCCGCAGACATGGCAATAGGAATGGGTCCCAAAATGACATTCTATCTGCCTGATAATAATGTTGTTACTTCTTTTGAAGGTGCATCCATTGCTGCAGAAAAAGAGGTAGGTGATGATTCTATCCAAGACATAGCACTGACATTCTCAACCATCGCTAATGGTGGTTCAATTACAGAACGTCTGAGAATCGCCTCCTCTGGCAACGTCGGTATTGGAACTGAGGCACCTTCTCCTGGTGGAGTATTCGGATTGCATATTAAGGATGCCAGTCATACTGGACTTGAAATTGAATCTGGTTCCGCTACTGATGCATTTATTGTCTTGGACGAAAATGGAGCAGATGAGGTAAAGTTTGGTTGGGACGCATCAGGAAATACATTTGAAATTGGAGTGAGCAGTGCAGATTTTTCAGCAAATGATTTTGTTATAAATGAATCCGGTAGTGTGGGTATTGGAATATCTAGCATTGGTAGCGCTGAAATGAAACTGTCTATTGTCGAGCATAAATTGCTTGGTGTGGGTACTGAAGGTTCATCACTTGGATACGCCGGGGGTATAAGCATGCTTGGAAGTGGAAATAATAGTGCGGACGGATCATACTTTGGTTGGATTGGGCAGAACCTTCGTTGGGATGGATCAAACTTCCTTCGTGCAACTGACGAGGGTTCAACGAATTGGGGAAATATTGCTGGTATGCGACTCCAAAGAGGTGCAGTTGGTACAGACGATGTTATTCAATTTATAACAGACATACCAAATGAAGCAGGTTCAGGCGAACAGACAATCGGAACAAGTATTGACTCATTGATTAAAATGGTGATTACAAATGCTGGCAACGTCGGTATTGGAAACACAGCCCCAGGAGAACTCTTAGAAATTTCTGAAGTTTCTGGTGCTGCTAGACTTGAAATATCTACTTGGGATACAAATGATGGTACTAATTCCTCACTCCACTTTCAAAAATCAAACAACACAACCGTTAACACTTTGTCTGCCACAGCAGCAGATGAGAACTTAGGTCTTATTACTGGACAAGGAGTTACTACTGGTAGTGCTGCTAGAATCGCAGCAGAAATTCTTTTTGAGGGTGATGCTGCACCTGACGGTGATTCAGTCCCAGGAAGAATTATATTTTCTACTTCTGACTTAGATGACGCTGGCGTTCCAACAGAAAGAATGAGAATAGATGATGCTGGTAATGTCGGTATTGGTGATCTTGCGCCTGCAACAAAGTTTGAGGTAAACGCAGGTGGAGCAACCAGTATAGAGATTATACGAGCATCGATCGATGCTCACTCTGCTGGACTTGGAGTAGATCATAACGGTACTTATTGGGGAACTGAAATATTCCAAGACGGAACGGTACGAATGATTCTAGAATCAAATGGAGGAGTTTTGATTGGTGGTTCATATATGGGAAATGATGCTCCTGCAAACGGGCTACTTGTAGAGGGCGAAGTCGGTATTGGAACTGTGAGTCCCGACCACTTTAGTTGGGGAAATAAATCACTGTCTCTCGTCGGTAGTGGCACAAACCAAAATACTAACATTGATATAGTCGGAACTGGAACAGGTGCCGCTGCATTGATCTTTGGAGGAGGAACAACAAGTGGTACTGTAGACAACATCGGTCGCGCATCAATCACTGGAATAGATGGTAGTCATTTAACCTTTAATACAAATTCCAGTGACTCAGGTTCGTCATTTACAGAACGAATGCGTATTGAAAGCGGAGGCAACGTCGGTATTGGAGTAGCGGATCCAGACGAGGCGCTAGAAATTGTTGGCAACCTTCGATTGGGTGACGGAACAGATCAAGGGCGAATTTATTTCCGAAATGATTATGATCTTGTGTCCATATATGAGGCGAGTTACTTACTGAATATTGATTCTGCAAATGGTATTACTCTTGATTTTGATTCCAATGGTAATGACGGAGGAGTTTTCAGAATCGATGAGTCGGGAACAGCTAGATTCTATATTGCGGATGACGGCAACGTCGGTATTGGAACAACAGCCCCAGGTACACGTCTTTCACTTGCAGGTGTTGGTATCACTAATGGATTTACTATCGGTTCTGGAAGTACCACAGCAATGACACTGTTCAATGACGCACGAACTATCCGTGGTCATACTGAGACAAAATCCCCACATCTAGATTACATTACAACAGATAACAGTAACGGCGGTACTGATGATTGGATTACACCAGAAGAGGTTGTTCAACGAGACGATGTATTTGCAAGTCAAAATCTCACCGAGTTTGATATTGGTGATTTAACCTTTTGGTTGCGTGCAGAGGGATTTGACTTTGACATTCCCGACGATGCAGTTATTAATGGTATTGAGGTTTTTATAGAGGCTGATGATAATGGTGGCTCAAATGAGAACGCTTTCCTAGAAGATGTGCAGATAATTAAAGGCGGTACTATCACTGGAGACGATCAGGTACCTGTACATTTTGGAGTTGACCGATGGAGCGAAACATTCAAGCTAGGTTCACCTGACAATCTATGGGGGACAACGTGGTCTGTCTCAGACATAAACGGTGTTAAAGATTTTGGAGTTGCTGTAGCATTTACTGCTTTAAACAATAACGCAGAGATAACAATTGACTACATCGGCATGAAGGTGTACTACTCTGTACCGATCGCAGAAACACACTTCTATACAACCGGTAGTAGTCCTGCGTTAACATTCAGTAATGAAAATGCAACAGGTACTATTGCCTTTCTACAGCAACCATTTGCGATATCAAAAGTGCCATACACTATCGGAACAAGTACAAATGGTAGCGGAGAGACTAATTGGACAAACTTTTTCGAAACAGATGGAGCTGTCTATACAGAGGGAACAAAGGGATGGAACACTTTACTGTATAAAGATGGACTTGCTGTGGAGTATACAACAACACAATTTGATTCACCCGATACAACTAATTGGTTAATGCTCACCAACTTCAATTTTGAAATTCCTCCTGATGTTGATACGATTACGGGTATAGAGGTCATTATTACAGCAAACGATGGGAGTGATAGCAGCGATTCCGCATTTGTTGATATAAAACTTATTGATAATGGAGTGGTTAGTGGTACTGACCTAGAGACAGGAACAACTGCTCTTAGAGCTACTGATTATGAATTCCGTTATGGAAGTACTACTGAACAATGGGGACTCACACTAACGCCAGCAGATATTATGGATTCTGATTTTGGTGTTGCTCTATCATTCCAGGCTATTGATGCAAACGCGGATATATACATAGATCAAGTGCAAATCATTGCACACTATAATGCCCTCGTTCCCAACATGAGTGCCTTGAATGTGAATGGGCGTCTGTCTATTAGTGACAATCTAAGGGTTGGTGAAATCTTGCTTCAAGACATACGGTACACGGATACAAGTCAGAATGATTTCCCAACAAAAACAGGCGAGTCTCGTTTGAGTATTGAAGGAGGACTTAATGTGCAGGGTGGTATGCAGATTGAAGGATATGTGGTACTTACATTGGACGATGGAACTGCAACAGAAGGTGTTTGTCATAGTGGAAGCGATTCAACTGTTACTGATGTACATCTTATAGACTGTTCGGGTACACCTGCTGCTGACTACGCCGAGATGTATCCAGTCGCACTAGACGTAGAGGTGGGAGACATCGTTGCTCTCGGTACAACAACAGTAATTACAAAAACGGGTAATTCAATTACACAGTTAGTTAAAGCGACAACACCATACCAAGCAACGGCCATTGGAATTGTTTCTGACCCAGAAGATGCAGGTGACTTTAACTCAATTGGTTACAATATTGAGGATGAGGACAACCCAATGCCAGTTGCTCTTATGGGACGTGTTCCGGTAAAGGTATCTATGGAGAATGGTGCTATTGAAGTGGGTGACGATATCACGACGAGTTCTGTAGCCGGAGTTGGTATGAAATCAACACAATCAGGCATCACAGTCGGTACTGCAATTGAATCATTCAGCACTACTACTCCAGGAGCAATTGGAACAGTAATGGTATTTACACAACGAAAGAGCGGAATAATCAGAGACAAGTTTGTCATTGATGATTCTGGAAACGTTGGAATAGGAACCACCAGCCCTGACTACAAGCTACATGTTATAGGAGACGTTGCTGCAACATCATTTGTAAACATTTCTACAAAGACCGCAAAGAAGGACATCGAATATTTGGAGGATGCAGACACCGAAACAATCCTTTCAAAGATCCGAAATGTAGGAGTTGCAACATACCGTTACAATCACGAGGATGACAATGCACCTGTACGACTTGGACTGATTGCAGAGGAAGCGCCTGTGGAAGTACTATCAGCAGATGGTAAGGGAGTTGATATTTACAAGCTCTCAACATTCATCCTTGCTGGTGTGCAAGACCTAAGTAGTCAGGTTGAAAGTCTAGACGAGCGTCTAACTGCACTTGAGGCAAAGGTAGCAAGCAGTGACACTGGCACTAGTACAACTGACACATCCGGTATTATTGACCTAATTTCGAGCAAGCTTGTTGATCTAGGATTTATTATCACAGACGGACTCACACGTATTAAGAACTTGGCAGTTGAGAATTTCTGGGCAGAGACTATTATTGTGGACAATATTACAGCCCAAGCGCTTACGATCGGTACCGCAGAGAATCAGTCTGGAATAACATTGTTTGATGAAGTAACCGGTGATCCATACTGCTTTAGCGTTGCGAATGGTTCAGTCGTAACTGTTGCAGGAAAATGTTCTGAAGGTGTATCACTTGTGGACGCAGTATTCGCAACCACAACCGTAGAGGTAATAAACGAAGAAGCTCCTGTAATTACACTGAACGGAAACAACCCAGCGACATTAAACATCAATTCAACTTATATGGATCTCGGTGCAGTGATAACAGATAACAACAATAACAATCTTGGATACAAAGTATTCTTGGATGGAGTATCAGTTGGCAATATCTCACTGGATACAAGCGCTCCCCGCGAATATAGCATCGATTATGTTGCAACAGATCAAGAGGGAAATACCGCAACAACCACTCGACTGGTATACATTGTAGATCCAAATCCATCAGAAAATACCGAGGAAGAGACTGCGACAACAACACCCGAGCTAATCATAGAAGATGTTGTTGAGGAAGAAGAAGTAGCAACAAGCACTCCTGAAATCATAGTAGTAGAGGAAGAAGCCACGCCAGAGGACGGGCAGGTAGCCACAACCACTCCAGAAGTGATCCTTGATCCAATTGTTGAGGAGGCAGCAGCAACAACCCCTGAGGTCATAATTGAGGAGGGCAATCCGCCAGCCGGCGGAGCAACCAGCACCCCAGAGCTAATCGTTGAAGATATAGTAGAAGAGAAAACAGCAACATCAACAGAACCAGTTCTATAACAGTAATGAGCTATACAAAATAATACAAATTACACCACAATCCCAACCTAAAAATGCAGGCCTCGCCTGCATTTTTATGCTTTAGTAATCAGCACTTAACCACTTATATATCATCGACTGAAATTCTTCTTTATTATCGAAGTATTTTGGAAAATTCTCTCTATCCAATATGGAGTTTTCGATACGCACAACACCAGAATAATCAAGGTAACTAGAATATTGATAGTGAGTAAGAAAAGATTTATTTGACTTGCAGCTTGATGGATTATTATCTTTCCAGTTTTTATCAACTAATTTTAACGGGTTTAAATGTATATATGAGAAAAGATGATACATATATCTATCATCATTAATATGTTTTGCCTTGAAGGCTCCCTCAAATAATGATCCCGTGCGGTTATTTCTATTATTAAAATACATCGAATATGCGGTAGAAAGTCTGTGCATAAATTTACTAATTCCACCTTGTACTATTTCTTTAATTACAATATGGAAATGGTTTGGCATAAGGGAGTACACACCAATAGAAACGATAGGGGAAACTCTGTTTTCAATCGCCATACTATCAAGAGTTAGTTTAGGAATCATATTTCTAGACAACTGCACGTCATCATTACAAACGGCAAGTAAGATCATAAATCTCACATGATCATATTTGGTGGAAAAAATGACTCTTTTGTCGACTCCACGGTTATAGATATGATAGTATTCTCCAACAACGAATTTAATTTTGCGTGACATACGCTATATATTATACAATATTTCCTGTACAAAATGCAGGCCTCGCCTGCATTTTGTACAAGAAAGGTGGGGTGGTTGGTTCAAAAAGGTGGGATTCACTGGGATTCAAGAGGCAAACTTGCACAATTGGTAAAATGATGTAGAATAATCACATTATGACTTTTGCAGTAATAGAAACAGGTGGGAAGCAATATCAAGTGGAAACAGGAGATGTTATCACAATTGAGAAGCTTTCTGACACACAAAAAGAAGGGGACAAGGTTATATTTGACCGCGTTCTACTTACCGATGACGGAACGGCAACTAACGTTGGTGCTCCATATATTGATGGTGCAAAGGTATCAGGAGAGGTTGAATCCATAGGACGAAATGCAAAGGTAACTACTATCAAGTACAAGCCAAAAAGTAACTACCGAGTAAAGACTGGCCACCGTCAGCCACATGTTAAGGTAAAAATCACAGATCTTAAATAAAGAAAAACCCGCTCATATTGAGCGGGTTTTTTGATGCAATTATAAAGGGTCTGACCCTTGTATCAGTGATGTGTATTAAAGTGCAAAAAAAGGGACTTACTGATTCCAATCAGTAAGTCCCCCAGTAGTCACACTACTATTCGTCTACAGCGAGACGAAAAAAAGCATGGTTTGCGAAGTACCCCGAACGAGATACTTCGTGTGCACCAGGTGACGCAACAAATGAATCTCCCTCGCGAATCCAATTTTCCAGATCAGCAGACCTTTCAATATGAACTCGTTGACCTTGACCCACAACAGTAAATGTCACCGTTGCATCGACACCGTGTTTTTCCAAAGTCATGCTATGAAAATGGAAACCACTTGTTGGAATGGGAGGTAGACCAGGAGGTAGTACTGGTGGTATTGGCGGAATTGGCGGAATTGGTGGAATTGGTGGATTGGTTATCGGTTCAATAACATCGTACACCAGCACTGATCCACTGGTTTGCAGCGGCCAATTACCCCTGGTAATTTTTCGTCCACTGTTCTTAAAGAAGACATCACCCCACTCGAATTTTTGGGACGACATACGTATTTCATCTCCTGGCAAGTATGACGCACCAAGTGTACCTGTAATTAGGTAGGAGGTTAATGAAGATCGAAATGAAACACCTCGCTCATCTTCATCAAATATGATTGCAATCAGACCTACATTAATCGGGACGATCGATGGATTCTTAGCAATCGTTCGAGTACTGTCGCCTTCTAAACGTACCAATCGCAGATCACCAATGTCATCGGGAGCATACCAATTATCCGTATCTAAAAAGAACGTTGGATATTGTGAAATAACCGAATCTTTAGCAGATACAAAGAACTCTCCGAGTACAGATCCAGTGTCACCACCGGTAATATGCCAGTGAGCGGTTTTGTCAGCGCTAAACCAGAATTCCTTCCAGCCATTTAGTGTTGAATTGTGAAATGAATCTCTGTAGGGATCATAAGTTCCATACAGTTTCCCTCCCTCTACGAATAGGGGAGCCGACAAGGTAAAAAGTAGTGCAAGCACTACGAATTTATTTGCTTTCATTTTATATCTCTTTTGTTGAGTGTTTGTTGAGTGTTGAGTATTCTAAATTAGTATTTATTCTATTTTCAAACTACGCCACAGTATATCACATTTGAGCGTATTGTCAATACTAGTGCCGATTGCTTAGAGCATTAGCTATAGTGTCGCTATCTACGTACTCTAGCTCGGTTCCAGTAGATACCCCTCGTCCAAGAGATGTGATTTTAATGCCCTTATTCTCGCATATAGGCTTTATTTGGAGTGATGTATATGTATGAGTCTGTTCGCCTTGTGGAGTGACTGAGAGAGCCAAAATAACCTCCTTGATGGAGTTATCAGTCTCGATCCTACTCATTAGTTGGTTGATTCGAATTCTCGATGCAGGATCCTTCTCTAATACAGGAATCGTGCCTCCCAAAATAAAGTACCGCCCATGATACACTCCGCTCTTCTCGATGTTTTCAAAATCTGCATCTTTCTCAACAATCATCAACGACTCCGTATCACGCGTTGTGAGTCTACATGTTGAACATACTTTTACTGGAACATTGCCATGCGAGAAATATCTAAAACAATCGGTGCACTGGGATACGTCGTCGGACAAGTGAAGTATTAAATCCGAAAGTTCTTTTCGGAAATTCGCATTTCGCCTCAATAAAGAAAAGACAAAACGATCAGCCTGTCTTGGACCTATGCCTGGAAATTTCGAAAAGTATTCCGCCAGTTTATTTAATGCATCCATGATGATTCAAACAGATTCTTAGAAATCGTCTATATCACTTCCACCAGATTCTGATCCACCTCCATGACCACTTTTGTCTATCTCAAGGAAGGTTGTTCTTTTTTCGTCAAAGTAAAGTTCAACTTTTCCAGTTGGTCCATTACGATGTTTTTCGATCATAATTTCTGCAATGTTGGGTTTGTCAGAATTCTCATTTTGCTTATCATCACGATGAATAAACATAACAACATCAGCATCTTGCTCGATTGATCCTGAATCACGAAGGTCAGAAAGTCTTGGCTTACCTCCACGTTGTTCAACTGCACGAGACAACTGTGAGAGTGCAAGCACAGGAACATCCATCTCTCGCGCGAGCTGCTTCAAAGATCGTGATATTTCGGTTATCTGTTGAACCATCGAATCAGATCCTCTTGTAGTGGTTGGATTCATTAATTGAAGATAATCAATAATGATAAGATCGAGCTTTTTCTCACGCTTTAATCTACGTGCAACTGATCTCATTTTTAATATGTTTGCGCCTGGTTGATCATCAATATATATAGGAGCACTTGAAAGTCGGTCCAACGCATCCCGTAGTTGCTCAAAATCAGAGTCACTATTCATAGATCCCGTACGCAATTTCCATGCATCTACGCGTGATTCTGCGGACAACATACGGTCAACAAGCTGCTGCGAGCTCATCTCCAAGGAGAATATTCCTACAGCGACACCATTCTGACATGCAGTCTTCCTTGCAATATCAAGAGCCAAAGAAGTCTTTCCCATTGAGGGTCGTGCTGCAAGGATAATCAGGTCTGCTTTTTGTAATCCAGAAAGTTTAGCATCCAGACTTTTGAACCCTGTCGAGACACCTCTCAATTCATTATCGGACTTTTGCAGTCTTTCGATTCGATCCCATGCTTCATGCAATGTGTCCCCAAGTTCGACAAATTTGTGAGTTGATACTTGTTGGGTTACATCATAAATCATTTTTTCAGCGCGATCCAGAGTATGATCAAGCTCCTCTGATTCTGAATAGCCGAGCTGCGAAATAGTGTCAGACGCATCAATCAATCTTCGTAATGTATATTTACGATGAACAATTTCTGCATAATGTCCTGCATTTGATGCAGAAGGCACAACATTAACAAGATCTGCAAGATAACTGTTTCCACCAATTCTATCCAACTGTTCTCTTTCTTTCAGTCGTGACGAAACAGACAGTACATCTATCGGAGTACTTTTACCAAACAGTTCAAGCATTACTGCAAAGATTGTTCGATGTTTTTCACTATAAAAACACTCCGGCTGTATTGTGTCGTTAATATCATGAAGGATATCAGGCTTTAAAAGCACTGACCCAAGGAGTGCTTTCTCAGAATCTAGATTCTGAGGAGGTATTCGAATATTGCTTTTGATCAGTCCTTGAGTTTGAGTCATAGAGACTATTCTAGCACAGGAAATTATTGCTCCGGGCTTCCATATGAGTATATTATGTTGCTAACCTGTGGATGAGTCACTTTGCTCAAGCTTTGAGCTGTCATTTGCATCTATGACGTTAAATCCCTTTCCATATAATTCATCTCTAATACGATCTGCTTCTGCCCAATTTTTGTTCTTGCGTGCTTTGTTTCTCTCTTTAAATAATTCATCAACATCCGCTGGGATTGCCTTAACCTTATTCTTTACAACTAATTTAATCGAACTGTTTCGATGAAGAAAATTGAATCCAAGTACATTATCAAAATCAAGTAGCGTTGCACGTTTATCTCCCTTTGGTACCAGAGTATCTTTTACAAGCTCCCATACCAATGCAATCGCCCGGGGTGTATCGACATCATCATTGATGTATTTATGGAACAGTTTTTGATAACGAATATTTACTCGGCCATTCTTTACACGTAATTCTTCAGTAAAATATTTATGCAATCTAAAGAGTGCTTTTTGTGCACCTTCCAATGCCTCCCAAGTAAAGTTCATGGGAGTTCGATAATGTCCCGTCAAAAGCCAATATCGATAAGCAAGTGGCGAAAATCCACGCTCAACAATATTGTGCAGATATATAGTATTGCCAAGCGACTTTGATATTTTCCTTCCCTCTATCTGTATATGCGCGTGGTGCATCCATGTTCCAACAAATGGTTTACCGGTTAGAGCTTCCGACTGTGCAATTTCGTTATTGTGATGAGTGGGGATGTGCTCGATTCCACCAGTGTGAATATCAATTTGCCGTCCAAGATGTCTGTGTATCATCGCAGAACATTCAATATGCCACCCTGGAGATCCTTTGCCCCAAGGACTTTCCCAGCCAAATTCTTTATTGAACTTCCAAAGTGCAAAATCTTGAGGGTGTCTCTTTTCACTATTTACCATAATACGTGCACCTTCTTCTTGATGCTCAAGGCTAATGCCTCCAAGTTTTCCATATCCTTGAAATCGGGAAGTATCAAAATACACACCATCAGTTGTTTTATATATGTATCCCTTTTCATCCAGGGTCTTAATAAATGCAACTTGATCTAATATATGCTCACTCGCTCGCGGCAATATTTCTGGAGTTAGTATATTTAACTGTTCAATATCATCCAAAAAAAGCTCCGTGTAATGCTCTCCAAGTTCATGCATTGCTTCTATCGTAATCGGTTTGCTTTCGCGCTTAAGGCCCATCAACATTTTGTCATCACCGGTGTCTGCGTCAGATGTCAGATGTCCAATGTCGGTTATATTCATTACTTGTCGAACAAGGTAATTGTTATATTTCAATATACGTTTAATAAGATCACCCACAATCGGAGCCCGAAGGTTTCCAATAGTTGCTCTGTTATACACAGTAGGACCACAATTGTACATAGAAACCTGCCTACTATTCAATGGTTTAAAAAGTTTATTATCTTTTGATTGAGTATTATAAAAATACAATGGCTGACTCTCTTGCTTTTTCTTTTTGCTCTTAAAAAAGGAAAACATAGGTAATATATCCTAGCGGTAACTTAGTCCGCATTATAGATGAAATATGATGTTTTGTCCTGCAACTGGAGTGTGGGATATTACAACCAATTTTTACGTTTGAAGTACACAATCATAATCAATCCTAATACAACCATTAGAGTAACGATTGCCCAAAAATCGTGAGGGACACCGCTAAATGGATTAGACCGAGTGTTCATACCCAGAACACTCGCAAGTAACGATAAGGGTAAAGTAATAAATGCGATAACAGTAAGTACTTGAGTTACTTCGTTTTGCTTCGTCTGCAACATAGAATTGTTTGTCTCTCTTAATTCAATCATAAATTCTCGACTGTGTAATAGCACTTCGTCGACTTTGTGATAATCATTTAGAATATGCTGCATGTTTCCATCAAATTTTTTACCAAAGAACTTGTCACTTGCACTACGTAACTCTCTCAAAATATTCTCATGTGAATTCAGTGCATGCTTCATATTCAAAAGAGAACGGCTCGCTTCAGACAATTCAAGTACCATCTCTTTTTCACGACTTGAAAATATTTCGTCTTCAATCGCATGCAATTGATCATTAATGTACTCGATCTCATGCATAAGTGATGCATACAATTTACGAATCATATGATAGAAAACAAAACCTGCATGTGCACCTTCATCCTTTCCTAATATAGAATTAACTTCAAATATCTTTGCAAATTTATGTAGGGGGTCAATCTCATCATATCTCACTGTAATCAAAAAATCCTTACCAATGACAAAATTAACTTCTTGGTCAGGATCCTCGGCATGAGAATGTTTAACAGCAGAAAAATGTAGTACAAGATATATATAATCCTTATACAATTCTATTGTTGGTTTTGGACTGGGTGAGAGAAGCGCATCTGCAACTATAGGACTTATGTCATATTCATCGGCAATTTCACGTATCTCATCACGATTTGGATTACTAACATCGATCCATGTAATATTTTTATGCGCATTCTTTACAATCATTTGTTCTCATTATACCAAGTGTTCAGAAGGTGAGCTAGGTAGTTTACCCACAGAATTCTATTTCAACGATTTTCTTTACCGGAGTCTACGCATATGAGATAATGGTGCGAATGGAAAATAATTCATCACCAAATTGCTATTCACGTCTTTTACCTATATTTCTTATTGGGGGGCTTATATTCTTTTTCGGATTTTCAATTGGATCAAGACATGGAGCAAACCTATATTCTAGTGAGGTAATTGGGAATGTAGACTTTGCACCATATTGGAAAACTTGGAATGTTCTTAATGATAAATTTGTATCCGGATCAAGCACAGCAGCTGTCTCTGGGCAAGACCGAGTATGGCAATCAATAGTTGGATTAGCAAAATCATATGATGATCCTTATACAGTTTTCTTTCCACCAAAAGAAACAAAACTATTTGAGGCATCAATAAGCGGCAATTTTGAAGGTGTTGGTATGGAGATTGGAATGCGCGACGACATCGTTACAGTGATCTCTCCATTGAAGGGTACTCCTGCAGACCGTGCTGGAATGATGCCTGGTGATCAAATAATTAGAATTGATGGTGAGTCAACCAATCAGTTTACCGTATCTGATGCCGTTCAGAGAATACGCGGGGAGCGAGGAACCTCTGTAATCCTTACAATTCTACGTGAGGATGTTGATGAGCCTCTTGAAATTAGTATCGTGAGAGATGTAATAACAATGCCAAGCATCGACACCGAACTACGAGATGATGGAATATTCTTGATACAGCTATACAATTTTACAGGACAATCGCAGAAGCAATTTAAAAAAGCATTAAAAGAATTCGCCGACAGTGGTGCTGACAAACTTATCCTTGATTTGCGAGGTAATCCAGGAGGGTTCTTAGACGCTGCAGTTGATATGACTAGTTGGTTCTTGCCAAAAGGTAAAGTAATAGTGAGCGAAGACTTTGGTGATCCAGAAACTATTCATCACCTACGAAGCAAAGGTCATGAATTACCTGTTGAAGACTTTAAAATGGTAATACTAATAGACGGAGGTTCTGCGTCAGCATCAGAAATTCTGGCTGGTGCATTGAGTGAACACGGTGTTGCAACTCTTATTGGTGAGCAGTCTTTTGGAAAAGGATCTGTACAACAGGTTGTTAATATAACCTCTGATACATCACTGAAAGTTACAATAGCGAGATGGCTAACTCCTAACGGCGTATCAATATCACATGATGGAATCACACCAGACATAGAGGTATCGTTTGATATGGAGGATCTAGAGGCTGGAGAGGACCCACAACTCGACAGAGCGATCGAGTTTGTCAACGAGAAATAAAGAAATAGAGAAATTGAAAAATAGACAATAAAGTCATTTTGCGTATAGTGATACTATAATAATCAGTAATATTTAACTATGAAAGTAATACTCTTAAAACACGTATCAAAGGTTGGACAACAACATGAAATTAAAGAGGTATCAGACGGATATGCTCTTAATTTTCTTGTTCCAAGAGGTCTAGCGACTCCTGCTACAGGGAGCGCGCTTAAAGATTTGGAATATCGCAAAGAGCAAAAGGGCGCAAAAAATGCAACATCTGCAGCAGAGAACACCTCACAAATCGAATTAGTAAATGGCAAAACTTTTGTAATAAAGGAAAAGGCGAATGACAAGGGACATCTCTTTCGTGGCATACATGCAAAAGAAATTGTTGCATCTCTTAAAGAGCAGGATGTAGTACTAACCGAAAAAATTATATCTCTAAGTGACCCGATAAAGGAGACCGGAAAAACTGAGATTACTGTGTCTGCAGGCGAGGTAAAGGGTTCATTTACTTTGGATATTCAGTCTGCATAGTTATACACGTTCCGTGTTGAGTGGTACCAAGATTTAATATACAATCTAATCTGACGTTAGTTATTTTTCGGTACGAGTTTTGTAATTGGATTGTTACCAGTTTCAAAAGTATATTCCAGAATTAAAGAAAGCCGGGTAATTGTATACACCCTCTCGGCTTTTTGTAGAATTTAGTAATTTTTCCACGAGCGCTGGTTGCGCTCCGGATCATACAAAGAAGACATGGAGAAGCGGGCGATAGCAATATCGTCCGCTTTTCTATATCCATAACCCAAGCAACAAAAAAGCTTGGTAGCACAAAAGACTTAGCATAGTGATACCTAAAACCTGATTCTCGCCCATTACTCCATCTTCTTACATCTCTAATAGCTAAACCGTCAACAATCGCTAATATCGCCACCAAGAAGAACAAAGGTAACGATAATATGAGTATTGATAATCGTATAGCAAAGACCAACGCAATATACATCGCAGCAAGCAAATACTCTTTGATAGAGTGGCTACTTGATTTTATATAAGCCTCTATTGATCCTGTTGAATCATCAGTAGGCGAATTTAGCCAATTAA
>NVTD01000017.1 GCA_002401445.1 Candidatus Wolfebacteria bacterium
AGCAATTCTAGAATTGCTTGTTTTAAAATTACCCAAAAAAAGTATTACAAATATTCGGTAGAGCTTATTTATAATTACAAAGAAGTAAAATAAAACGAGTTTATTTAACTATAAAAGTTTTTGTTTGCTCAACTCTATTACTTACTATGTCGTATCCAACAGCACTAATAGTATTTGTACCTGTTTTTGCACCACTATCATATGGAATAAAAAAGAAACTAAAAGGAGAGTCAGTATCAACTCCTAAATAAACACTATTTAAGAAATATTCAACCTTAGATATTGGGTAAACACCCGAAGTGTTTGTTAATATATTTATTTTTTGAACACCAGAATAAATTTTACCAGAATCAATTCCTAAAATACTCAAACGAGGCATATTTTGAGGTGTGTGGATGTCATCGTATTCTGTAGGCTTTTCCGTCTCGGAAGAGGTAGTTATACCTTGCCCAGCCGCCCATTTTTGTACGCTAATCTCCCAATACTCAAACTGTGAAGTATCTGTTGGATCGTCAGGAGCGCTCCCTCTGGGGTCGTTTCTGTCTACCCAGTAAAGAATAGAATGCACTTCACCAATAACACGTTCTAACTGTAGGTCTTTTGGTGTGTATTCTGTTGCAAGCTTTCCAGAAAGAGCATCTACAATATAGGTTTCACTACCTCTCCATTCTCCACGAATAATTGGTTTTATATCTACACTTGTCTCTACAGCAGGTGGTATAAAAGATGTGTCTGGAACCGTCTTAAGAACTTCATCCATAAAAGCTCTCCACATTGGTGACACACGTAAACCAGAAACCTCGTTCATGGCACTGTTATCATTATTTCCAACCCAAGCACCAACTGCAATTTCAGGTGTGTATCCAATAATCCACGCATCCCTATAATCATTTGTTGTACCTGTTTTTGCTGCTACATCGTAAGATAAAAATTTAAGTAATGAGTTGTATCCAAAAAGAGGTGCGCGAGCATTATTGTCTGAAAGTATACTAGATATATTACGTGCAACAGATTCATCCAATACTTGTTTTGGGTTAACTGTGGATTTAAAAACAATATTTCCACTGTGGTCTTCTATAGATAGAATTGCTCTATGTTCATTCCTTACTCCGTCATTCGCAAATACACCGTATGCACTTGTTATCTCAAGAGGGGACACCTCTCCACCTCCAAGAACAAGTGTTAATCCATAACGAGCAGGATCAGTTAGGCTTGTTATTCCCAAATCTTGTGCTGTGCGTATAGAATCACGGAGTCCAGACAGGTACAATACTTTAATTGCTGGGATGTTCATTGATTGTGCTAATGCATCTCTAAAACTTACTGGACCAGCAAATGTCCCAGTGTAGTTTACTGGATGGTAACAATCACTACTATTGTATTTCTTTGTACCATCTGGATTACAACTAGTTGAAAATTCAGTATCCAAATCAAACACTACAGTTTCAGGTGTGTATCCTTGTTTAAATGCTGTTGCGTACACAAAGGGTTTAAAAGCCGATCCTGGTTGTCTGTGAGTTGTAATTATATTAAAGTTTCCATCAATATCCTCATCAAAATAATCACGAGACCCAACCATTGTTATTATGTCTCCAGTTTTTGGGTTGATTGCAACAATAGCAGCGTTTTCTGCTTCAAATTTCTCTGCATTATCTAAAGCAAACGTTTTTACAATTTCTTCAGCTTTTGTTTGTAAATCTAAATCCAAGGTAGTTGTTACTTTAAAACCACGCTCTTCAATAGCACGTCTTCCATATGTTGCAATTAATTCTTCTAATACATAAAAAACAAAATGAGGAGCAAGTATCCCTGTTTCTGCGCGAGGTTGGAACTCAACTTCTACTAACATTGAAGCACTATATTCTTCATCGGTTATAAATCCGTCATGTAACATTCTAGATAGAACCAAATTCTTTCTCGCCTCTAGTTCTGCTGTGTGAGATCCATAAGGAGATAAATAAGTTGGTGCTTGTGGTAATGCAGCAAGATATGCAGCTTCAGTTAATGTAATATCACTTGCTGGTTTGTTGAAATACATTTGACTAGCCTCTTCAACACCATAAATATTTCCACCATATGGAGCTTCATTCAAATATAAATTAAGTATTTCCTCCTTACTTAGCTCTTGTTCAAGTTTCAGAGCTAAAACCCACTCTTTTAGTTTTCGAGAAATTGTTTTCTCAGATGTTAGAATAGAATTCTTTATAACTTGTTGAGTCAGTGTAGATCCTCCTTGTTTGTACCCACCCTCGCGAACATTTACAAGTAGTGCTCTTATAAAAGCGTCCGGTTTTATCCCATGATGTTCGTAAAATTCTGCATCCTCAATTGCGACAGTTGCATTTTTCACATACCGAGATATGTCTTCATAAGAAACTAACGTTCTTCGGACATTTTCATGCACGTCGTATAAAAGTATTTCACCAGTGTTGTCGTATATTTTTGTTGACTGAGCAACCTTTCTTTCGTGAATTGTTTTTAGATCTGGTATTTTAAATGAAGCAACCCATAATAGTATGATCCCAGCAAGAAAAAAAGCGCCAGCGAAACCGACGATACCAACAGTGCGAACAAGACTTTTATGTCTTTTAAACCAACTCTTCATAAATCGAACTATACCACATAGAGGCACGCAGGCATAGATTTTTTAAGAGTCCATCCACGATCTCATGTCGTGGTGAACCTAATTTTTAAAGAGCGTAGCGACTATAAAAATGGAAATGCCCTTGTGGTGAAATTATATAAATTGTTACTACACAGCGTATATTTTGACGAAGCAATGTTGAACATTGTTGAGGAGAAATAGATGCTGTGTAGTAGCAATTTCGTGATTTCAGTCGGCAAGCTTTGTTTTTACTTAATGCGGTGAGATCGTGGATGGACTCTCAGGACAAAAAAATAGCTGTATGTTACATTGATAGTAATGAAAATCGATACCACAGAACAAAAAATTGATGAATTGTTAGTCAGAGGAGTCTCTGAGGTTATAGATAAAAAAAATCTTAAAAAAAGGCTTCTGTCTGGTGAGAAACTACGAATAAAACTTGGAATTGATCCAACAAGTCCTCATTTACACCTCGGAAGAGCAATAAGTATTCTAAAACTACGCGATCTTCAAGAGATGGGACACGAGATAATATTTCTCATAGGTGACTTTACTGGTGTGATTGGAGATACATCTGATAAAGAGAGTGAAAGGCCAATGCTTTCTACCGACGATATAAAGAAAAATATGGAAACATATTTTGAACAAGCAGGAAAACTACTCGATATTAGTAAGGTTGAAAAAGTCTACAATTCAGAGTGGTTGAGTAAATTAACGTATAAGGAAATCGGGGAACAAGCGGATGCTTTTTCAGTTGCTGATTTTATTGCACGAGAAAATATAAAAAAAAGATTAGATGGAGGAAAAAGGGTTTCTTTACGAGAAGTGTTGTACCCACTAATGCAAGGGTATGACAGTGTTGCCATACGCGCTGATGTTGAGCTTGGTGGGACAGATCAACGATTCAATCTCCTTGCAGGAAGGACTCTTCAAGAAAAAGAAGGACAGATTGCTCAGGATATTATTATGATGGATCTGATTGCTGGGTTAGATGGACGCAAAATGAGTTCGAGTTGGGGTAATACTATTAATCTCACAGACAGTGCTACAGATATGTACGGTAAAGTCATGAGTATGCGAGATGAGACAATTCCCGAATATTTTATTGCATGTACACGTGTCCCAATGAACGAGGTTGATGATTTAATTACTGACCTAAAAGACCCAAAGAATAATCCTAGAGATATCAAGGCACGATTAGCTCGTGAAATTGTTACTATTTATTATGACGCAGATCAGGCGTTAAAAGCAGAAGAAGACTTTAAGACTGCGTTTGTGAAAGGAGGAATTCCTAGTTCAATTCCAGAAATTTCTGTTGCACAAGGCACACTTCTTGTAGCAGTTTTACTAGAACAAGGATTAATAGATTCAAAAACAGAATTTAGAAGACTTATAGACGCTGGAGCAATCAGTAATTTAGAAAGTGAGGAAAAAATAAAAGATCCACACACAACAATATCAAAAACTATAATCTTGAGAGTAGGGAAGGCGAGATTTATAAAAATTGTAGTTTAAAAAACACCAAACCAATTGGTGTTTTTTATTCACGTATACAAGCACTACAGGTGAGTGCGACTGCAATCGCGTCATATTCATCGTCAATTATTTTCTCCTTATTAATTTCTATTAACTGGTGAACCATGTGAGCGACTTGGTCCTTTGTGCCTCGTCCGTATCCCACAACCGCGTCTTTTATTTGCAATGGTGTATATTCATAAACAACTAAACCATTTTTTGATGCCTCGTATAAAATAACACCACGCGCTTCACTAACCTGCATCGCCGTCTTTTGATTGTTATTAAAAAACAATGTCTCTATTGCAAGAGTGTCCGGAGAGTATTCTGAAATAATAGAGTCAATTTTTTCTCCAACTAGTTTTAATCGCTCCACGAAAGGTGTTTTGGAATTGGTTTCAAAACACTCTGAATACAAAAGAGTTTCTTTGTTACCTTTTTCAATAACAGCTATACCAACTCTTCCGAATCCAGGATCAATACCAAGGATTTTCATAATTAGGAGGCATTTGTGTACACATCCTGTACATCGTCGTTGTCATCAAGTATATCAATCAGACGTGAAAGTTTTTCACCATCCTCTTCTGAAATATCAGTTGTTTGATTTGGTGTCCACACACCTTCTGATTTCGTGAAAGCCCAAGAAGCTGCTCCTGGTGCAGCTAACGCGTAACCATTTTTAGAAAGAAGACTTCGCATTTCAGCACCCGTACGGTTATGGTTGTCGGTAAGTCCCTCAATAATCACAGCAACACCGCCAGGCCCGTATGTTTCGTATGTTACTTCGTCCATTGCTACTTGATCACTACTAGAACCTTTCTTAACGGCACGATCAATGTTGTCTGACGGCATGTTCTCTTTCTTTGCACGCTCTATTACCGATTTTAAACCAGGGGAATTCACATTACCGTCTGCTTTTTTTGCTTCTACTTGAATAAGCTTCACTAATTTTGTGAACACTTTACTACGAGCAGAATCAGTCGCCGCTTTCTTGTGTTTTATCTTCGACCACTTATTATGACCTGACATATAATTGTATTTTACTTATTAAAATCTATTTTACCACTTTTCGTTTTTGACCATTCATTATGTCCTGACATAATGAATTAAATTAATTTTTCTTGTAAATCTTTTGGTAGCTCGTGATTTAAATGCTCAAATCCTCTTGCGGTGACCACTCGCCCCTTTGGGGTGCGCGCAAGTAATCCTAATTGCATTAAGTATGGCTCATATACTTCCTCGATAGTAGCATTTTCTTCTGATGTTGCTGCAGCAATTGTGCTAATACCAACAGGACCACCTCCAAATTTTGAAATAATAACGTCAAGAATTTTTCTATCTGCAGAGGTTAGACCAAGATGGTCTATATCCAACATATTTAATGCTTTAAGAACAAGGTCTTCGGTCAAAGGTTTCTTTTCTAATTGACCGACGTCTCTACACCGTTTCAGAAGATAGTTTGCTGTACGAGGTGTGGCGCGGCTGCGACGGGCAATTTCGTTAGCGCCGTTGTTGTCTATCTTAATATTTAATATAGAAGCAGATCTTTCAATGATTCTTTTTATTTCATCCTCAGTATAATATTCCAAACGAAATGTTCCTCCAGAAAAACGAGACCTTAGGGGGGAAGATAGAAGTGCTACACGAGTTGTCGCGGCAACAAGTGTGAAAGGAGGAAGCTCAAGTTGAATCGTACGTGCGCTGGGACCTTTTCCTACAATAATGTCCAACACACCAGATTCCATTGCGGGGTATAGAACTTCCTCAATAGATTTGTTTAATCGGTGTATCTCATCAACAAAAAGAATGTCGCCAGGTGAGAGATTAGTAAGTATAGAAGCGAGGTCACCAACTTTTTCAATAACAGGACCAGAAGTTACTTTTACATTTGCTCCAGTTTCTTTTGCTATCAAATGAGCAAGAGTTGTTTTTCCAAGCCCCGGGGGTCCATAAAATAATATATGTTCAGGTGGGTGTTCTCTTTCTTTCGCTGCGGAAAGAAGAATATTGAGATTTTGTTTTATATGTTCTTGGCCAACATAATCGTCCCACATATCAGGGCGGAGAGTTGTGTCGAGAAACCGTTCCGTATTTACTGTATTTTTTGAATCTTCTGTCATATAGGCATTATAGCAAAAGAGGAGTCGTGAGAGTAGGAAAGTAGGTTGACGTCCGTGTGGTGTTATGGCAATCTGTGGATAGACTAATTAGGTCCTCAGAATTAAATAAAATCAGAAAAATGGAAGGAATAAAATGAAAGGTATTGTTGGGTTTAGTTTGGGGATGCTTGGTGTTTTTGCTTTTGCAATAGTAAGTGCAAGCATAGCGTCTCCGGAAATAGACAGAAAAGGCGAAATGGACAGGTACGAGACAAAAAGGAAGGAGTTAATTTCCTTGTTCAAAAAAGTAGAAGGAGACGTTGTTGTATTTGAATCCCAAGTATACTCAACATCTTCCAATGATGTGTGGTTCAAAGACCTTTTTGGGATTTCGTATGTCTTTCCAGAAGATTCTTTCGAAGAACTCCCAGAGATCGGGCGGGTGATTACGCTAATATATCTAGATTTAAAAGGATCTTTGAGGATCCACTGGAGGTATGTTGATACAAAAAAGATAATTACTTCGCCTCTTACTCCAAGAGAAGAAAAGCTTTCTGACATAGTCCTTGGATTGTTTAACGAAAACATAAAGCTCAAAGCTGGATTAATAGAAGCAAAATAGGGTTGCCTGGATTAATTTAAAAACAACCGTGCCCCCTAATAAGTAGGGAAGCGCGGTATTTTTATTCCAACAAAGCCTTGACAATATGATATTTATAAAGCATTATGTTTGTGGAGGGTAGTGATATGTCGTCACTACATAAATCGTTTTAAAACAAAAAAACAGGAAAAACTCATGTCTACTGGAATTAATATTGTCTCAAGTGAATCAAGTCAAAAAATAGCAACATCACCCTTATCTGTCTGCAAAGAGATCAGCTTGCAGATTAAAGACAGTTCACCTTTTGGTGGTGGTGGTGGAATAATTGTTGCAGAACCACTTCCAGAAAAGCTGTACGACGTAAGTAGTTTCGTTGGAAAGATTCTTCCGCGAAGAAAAATTGAGTATCTCGGACGAAAGAAGATGATTTGTTTAGATTATCCTGATCCATCAAGTCTTTTCTTTCAAACCGTGCACCAGTGTTTTAGCAGGCATTACCCACTCGCCTTGCGACCGGAAGTACTAATGCACATGATTGTCTGTGAAATTGCAACGACCGTGAAAATGAACCCGGAACATTATCGGGATCTGTTCACTCAATCCACAAAAAGAGAGGATATCTCTGTGCGGCATGACAACCTCAGAAGAGGGGACCCTGACAGTCCTTGGGATGAAGCTCTAAAACTTTTTCGTCCTAAACTCGAAAAAGTAGTTCCGTCTGCAATTATGAGTGCTATTCTGCCGGAATTCTCAACTTCTACCGCAGAGGCGGATATTGCTTCACTCATTGCGTTCATGGATGCGGCAAGTCCGTATTATGATTATCATACATATACGATGTGTGGTATTTCAGAAATCCGAATGTTGGGGAGTGTAGATGATTACGAACGTATGCTAGAAGCTTCAAAAAAGCTTTCTGGGTACTTTAGTGATCATCTTGGGCTATACTTCAAACATCTACTCAGCGTGTTGGAGGCACTTGTTGATCAAGCTCGAGGCGCACCTGTGGATGAAAAGTTTTGGTCATCCATCTACAAGTTCAAATCAGAGTCTGGTACAAGCAGGTTTAATGGGTGGATGTCTGCATTTATAAACTATATTCAACCTGCGACGAGTATCGATGTTGCGGTGGAACTGGTGCAAAAACCAGATAAGGTTTTTGACTGGACACGCATGAACGAAGAAGTAGGAGGGTGTATGGTAGGGCTTGACGCTGGATGTGTCCCATCAGATGTATCTTCAGTGCCGTTTACTTGGCACTATTTAGAAGATAATCTTCCCATGACATTTATCGGAGGAGTGCTCGGCATCGACAACGAAGATGGCTATGCTACACCTGCTCTGTCTTACGGAATATTGAACCAAATATCCTAACAACTAATCCAGATTATATATAAAGACCGCATGGTATGCCCAGCGGTCTTTTTCTTTAAATAACTTTCAAAGTAATTTACAGTCTGTACTTTCTTCAAAAAACGGTATTTTTTTGCTCAATATTAAAAGCTTGACAAAATGTCTTAATGTGTTAAGATAGCTTTAGTTGTAGACAAGGCATACTTCTATGGTATGCTGAAATCTTTCCCGACAAATGAGTGTTAGGGCGACAAATAAATTGAAAAAATCCAACACATAAATCTCTCAGCAAGTCTGGTTGTTAGAAGAGACGACCTGGTACTCATCTTGTAATGAGTGGGCTCGGTCTATCTCGAACTTCCTAACTTGGCTTTTGTTTCACGATAAAAGTATTGCTGAGAGATTTATAGGCTGGATTCAGAACAATCGCTTTTCGTAAGAGCGATTTTTCTTTGCCCGCAAGAAGCTCATGAAATGAGCGACGGAGGGTTGTGCCCATTGCTATACTACTTGGTCTCGCAATTATTACAACTTCAAAAAAAAGAATTTTGTTTCCTAATTTGAGAGTTTGGCAAGTGTCACTATAAATCACTAATTAGTTCATCAATATCAACAACACGACGCAGTTCATCTAGAGTTGTTGTTCCGTCTAACACTTTTAATATACCGTCTTGGCGCATAGTTAGTAAACCTTGAGCACTACTTGCTTTGAGAATATCTCGAGCACTTGGGTTAGTTCGTATAACTTCTTCGATTGCAGTGTCCACCACAATAGCCTCATATATTCCAAGACGACCAGTATATCCAGATGCGTCTGTAACACCGTCATTTAATTTCCATACTTTATCTGTTTGCACAGGAGCCTCTCCATCAGGAAGTGTTTTGAGAATGTTTTCTACAATCACACGATCGTTTCCTTCAAGAGGTATTTGGGATGCGACGTCTTTATTGAGTTTTCGTACCAACCTCTGCGCAATAACAATACTTATAGCAGAACTGATTACTTTAGGGTCAACTCCTAAATCAACTAGTCTAGGGAAAGCGCCAGCAGCACTGTTTGTGTGAAGGGTGGAGAACACCAAGTGTCCTGTCAGAGCAGCGTTTACTGCAATACTTGCTGTTTCGTTATCTCTAATCTCACCAACCATAATAACGTCTGGGTCTTGTCGCAAAGCGCTACGCAATCCCTGAGAGAAGGTATATTTTTCTTTATCAACCTGTGTCTGTACTATTCCTGGGAGATGGTATTCTATTGGATCTTCGATTGTAATAATTTTTATATCAGGAGTATGTATTGTTTGTAGGAAAGCATACAGTGTAGTTGTTTTTCCTGAGCCAGTTGGACCCGTATTAAGAATCATCCCATTAGGTTTTTGTATTTCGCGCGTTAGAACAGCAAACAATTTTTTGTTGATGCCAAGCTCTTCTAGTTTCACTCCAATATTTTCAGGATCAAGAAGTCGCAGCACGATAGATTCGTTGTATGCCCCAGGAAGTATAGAAGTACGAATTTGTATTTCTCGGTCATTGATCTTAATACTAAAACGACCATCTTGCGCGATACTATTTTTATTCAATTTCAATCCGGAAAGTAATTTTATTCTAGAAAGAAGCAATCGAAATGTATCGTTGTCTATTGGTGCAACATCTGCAAGCACACCATGCAATCTATATCGGAGGCGTACCTCACTCTCTGCTGGTTCGAGGTGAATATCACTCACTCCTAATCCGATACCCCCAGCTAATATTATTTCTAGGATTCTCGATACTCGATAGCTACGTTTTTGAGAAAGGACATCAGTAATGATTTTATCTACATCATCACGAGTTTTAATCTTTTCCATGATCGTGCTGATCTCTGCATTTGCAACATCAAGAATCCCTGCTTTTGTTTCAGAGGAAAATGAAAGATCTTTGTATCGGCGCCAAACCCACTCGAGACTTTTTTTGGACGCCATGTACACAGACACAACGTAACCTTTTTTTTCTAACTTCCCGACTAGTGCGGTTATTTCTTTTGATTCAGGGGATCGGACTGCTATTCCAACTTTTTTACCAATAAGTGTAAAGGATGCCAATTCTCCCGCGCGGGCTTCTTCTTCAGAAACAAGGCGCAAAGCGTCGATATTTGTAGAGACAGTAGTCAAATCGAGGTAGGGGATTTTGTACTTTTTGGCCAGTATTTGAGCCAAATCCTCCTCTTCTTTGATGCGTAGTTCCTTTAACCGCAGCTCTTGTTTTTCTTCGTTAAACTCAATCATAGAGCTATTATACCTTGTTTTTGGCTATAGTAAGGTCTATCTGGGGACACATATGGCCATACTTGACAGATAGGGCTATTATATGCTATAATACACATAGGAATTTAGGAATACTCAAATTGACAAAAACTCTCAAAAAGAAAGACAAACGATGAAAATTGAAAAACTAATAGTACTTATGGCCCTTATGGTTACGTTGTTCGCCGGGTGTGCAACAACAGCACCACAGATGATTACTTCAAGCAATAACCAGTCATTGGTTATGCACAAGGATCTCGGGACATTTGCTCGGGTTAACGCTCCAGCAGATGGGCAAGCCAATTGGGAAAGAGTGGGCGAGGCAAAAAAAGCTAAAACCACCATTGTCCAGCGGATTGTAAGTCGTTGGGGACAAGGATCCGATGCATATGGATACAGAGGCGGGTACGGTAACGTCGTACGCCAATGGTATCCAGCAGGACCGTCGTTTCGCGGTAGTGTTTCAGCTCATGCTGGATTCCACAAAGATCGGCGTGGAAGTTCCTCTCATTCAGGTTTTGATGTAGATGTGCACGAACATGACAATCGGAGTGTCAATCCGAGAAGGTCCCGAAAACAACCAACATATCGATCAACTCGATCGTCACGTCGTTAACCTCTATGAGGTTAACGAGGCGCAGAATCTCTTTTAAGGTTTTGCGTTTTTTTTGTGCCTTTTGAGGTATAGTAGGGGTATGATTTCGCATGGTTTGGACGAAACACGGAATATTGCAAAGGATTTTGTGGATGGTTTATCGGTTGGCAACGGCGCAACTGTCGTTGGGCTTGCTGGAGATCTTGGTTCAGGAAAAACAACGTTTGTTCAGGCAGTTGCTGAAGCACTAGGTGTTGGAGAAACTGTAACAAGTCCAACTTTCGTCATCATGAAAGTCTACAAATTACCATCTACTAATTACCAATTACTGATCCACATCGATGCGTATCGATTAGAGAGTGCACATGAATTAGAAGTATTAGGGTGGGACAATATTGTTTCCGATCCAAAGAATCTTATTTTAATAGAGTGGCCAGAAAATGTAGAAGACATTTTAGAAAAGGATATACAAAAGATTGATTTTAAATTCGTCTCTGAAAACGAGCGAGAAATAAATATTCATGGCAAGTAAAGCAAAAGGGAAAAGTAATAAGAAAACATTAGTATTGTTAGACGTACATGCGATTCTACATCGCGCTTATCATGCTCTACCAGATTTTTCATCGAGTAAAGGGGAACCAACCGGAGCCCTGTATGGAGTGTGTGCAATGCTGATTAAAATAATTGATGACATAAAACCAGATTATATTGCTGCGTGTTATGACCTTCCTGAACCAACATACAGACATGAACTGTACGAAGATTATAAAGGAGGTCGAGGGAAGACTGATGATGAATTGATCGCACAGATAGAACGGTCACGAAGTATTTTTGAGGCATTTAATATTCCGATGTATGACCATGTTGGGTTTGAAGCAGACGATATGCTCGGGACAATTGTGGAACAAGTAAAAGATAATAAAGATCTAGACGTGATGATTGCTTCAGGGGACATGGATACTTTGCAACTTGTTGTTGGAGATAAAGTGCGTGTTTATACTCTAAAGAAAGGGATCAAAGATACGATTATCTATAACGAAAAAGGAGTTATAGAAAGATATGGATTCAAACCAAAAATGCTTGTGGATTTCAAAGGTCTTCGTGGCGATCCATCTGACAACATTATCGGAATACCTGGTATTGGAGAGAAAACAGGTACAATTTTAATTCAAGCATTCGGAACTATCGAGGAGATGTACAAAAAATTAAAAAAAGATGAAGCAGCTTTTGAAAAAGCAGGAATCAAGCCGAGGATAGTTGGATTATTAAAAGAGTACGAAGAGGAAGCTTTGTTTAGTAAAGAATTAGCAACAATTCGTAGAGACTCACCTATTACATATGTATTACCAACAAAAGTATGGAGAGAAGAGGTAAGTGTAGATACCGTTATAGATTTATTTCGAGAATTTGAATTTAGAACACTCGGAGCCCGGTTTCGAGATGTTATGGGGATTAGGGAAACTGTTGTTGAGGAAGAACATGACACTACTATTACAGACGAGAAAGCATTTAGAGAGGCTGCACTTGGTTTGTGGATTCTCGATTCCAACCAAACAAATCCAACAGTTGATGATTTATTGCAGTATACAGGGAAGAAAAATGTTGCAGACGCAATGCAGGTCATTGATGTGGAATTAAAGAAGCGAAAACTATTACATATATTGGATGACATGGAAAAACCACTTATTCCTATTGTTAATCGTATGCAAGAGCGTGGGATTGCTATTGATGTAAAGTATTTCGCAAAACTTTCAAAGGAGTATCACAAAGAGATTGATATTCTTGAGCAGAAGATATGGAAATTTGCAGGAGAAGAATTTAATATTGCGTCACCAAAACAGCTTGGTGTGATTCTTTTTGAAAAACTAGAACTAAAAGCGCTACGACAAAAGAAAACCGCAAGCGGGAACTATTCTACAAAAGAAAGCGAGTTGGAAAAGATAAAGGATCAACATGAAATAGTGCCACTTATTTTTGAATACCGTGAATTAGCAAAACTTCTTGGTACATATATAGATGCGATACCAAAACTAGTTGCCGAGGACGGGCGTTTGCATGCACAATTTATACAAGCGGGAACAACGACAGGGCGAATGGCATCAAAAGATCCTAATCTTCAAAACATTCCAAACAAAACTGCGTACGGACGACGAATTCGAAATGGATTTGTCGCAGCGAAAGGATTTAAATTGGTTGCGATTGATTATTCTCAAATTGAATTACGAATTGCCGCGTTTTTATCAGAGGATAAAAAACTTATGGAGATTTTTAAAAACGGAGAGGATGTTCACACAGCAGTTGCGAGTGAAGTATTTGGAGTGAAAGACAGCGAGATAACAAAAGACATGCGCCGACAAGCAAAGGTAATTAACTTTGGAATAATATATGGAATGGGAGTGAATTCTCTTAAGAGTGCTCTTGGGGCAGATCGAAAAACAGCTCAAGAGTTCTATAATAGATACTTTGAGAAGTTCAATATATTAGCGAAATATCTAGAAGACGTGAAAGCAGACACAGCACGTAAAGGATATACAGAAACCCTATTTGGACGCCGTAGATATTTTGAGGGCATTAAGTCACATTTACCCTTTATACGTGCCGCAGCAGAGCGAATGGCGATAAATGCGCCCATACAAGGTACCGAAGCTGACATTGTAAAGATCGCCATGATAGAGGTTGAGAAATACCTAGAAAAGGAAGGGTTATTAAATAAAGTGTACATCTTGCTACAAGTTCATGATGAATTAGTTTTTGAAATAGAGGAGAGTATTGTAGATAAAGTTATTCCAGAGATCGAAAAGATAATGGAGGGTGTTGTAACTATGGAGCAAACTAAAGATGTTCCTATATTAGTCGACAGTTCGGTCGGAGATAACTGGGGCGAGATGGAAAGAGTAGATAGTAAGTAGTATATAGTACTGAAATAACCAGTATAGATGTTGTGGTAAAATGGCTCTACCAATTACTAACTACTAACTACTAACTACTAACTACTAATTACCGATTCATGTTGTATTTCATTCATGGCACAGACGTAGAGAAAACTCGTGCAAAAGCACACGGTATTATTGATGTTCTCAAAAAAAAGAAGCCAGATGCACTTTTCTTTCGTATTGATGAGGGAGAGATGGATGAGGGAACTATAAATGATTTGATTGGTGGGCAAGGGTTGTTTGAAAAAAAATACATCGTGTTTCTCAATACAGTTTGTGAAAATGCAGAAACAAAAGAGATACTTCTTAAAAAATTAAAGGAGATTCAAGGATCAGATAATGTTTTCATTTTACTTGAAGGGAAACTGGATGCGAAAACAAAAAGTAAAATAGAAAAAGTTGCCGAAAAAGTGCAAACATATGACGCGGATAAAAAACCAATAGAAAAGTTTAATATTTTTTCACTTACTGATGCATTGGGTAAAAGAAACAGAAGAGAATTGTGGGTTTTGTATCATAAAGCGCGTTTGCGAGGGAGCGCTCCTGAAGAGATACATGGCATTTTGTTTTGGCAGATTAAAACTATGTTACTTGCAGCGCAATCTGCAAATGCGAATGAAGCAGGATTAAAACCGTTTGTGTATGGAAAGGCTACAGGATTCTTGTCTTATTATTCTCTTGATGAATTAAAAAAACTTTCGCAGGATCTTGTTGTGCTATATCATAATGCACGACGGGGAATTGGAATGTTAGATACGTCGCTGGAGAGGTTTGTTTTAACTATTTAATTTCTACAAAAAAAGCGCCCCCTAAGAAGCGCCTTTTGGTTAATGTCTAGATTTAGTCTAAGCTATATTCCATTCAAGCTGTTTATTTGCGAGAAAGGGAACGACTCCATGGAGGTCTCTGGGAACATACCAGGGTTCTTTTTTTAATTCGAGCGATTCCTTTGGAGTGTCTATTCTGTAGAAAAAGCAACCATTTCCAGAAGTGAAATCTATAAGTTTTCTCTTTCCACTTTCTGTTTCCAAGAGTCCTCTTTTATCAAACATTTCAACGAGCCAAGGGATAGCGGTTGGTGTGCTCCAGATGCCCGCACAACTTGATTCACCTTCTTTGTCTTCACTTGACCAAGGGGCGTCATCGAGTCCGAGTATTGCTTTTGGATTTCCGCCAAGCACCGTTTCTCTAAGAAGCTGTGCATCGCGAGGATCTTTGGCGACAGGGCGACAAAAGTTGTACGGTTGCCCCAGTACATCACCTGTATTAAGTAGTAGGTGATGTACGGTAATAGTGAATGCAACATTGTCATTCATTCCGTTAAGCATAGGCAGTACTCGTGTATCGGTGAGATGCTCCCAGACCATTTTAAGGTTGGGGATTTCTTGGTAGATTAATTCAAATACACCAGCAAACACTAGTTCAGCATCAAGGTTGTAGTGTGCCTGGTTGGGATGCTCGGGGTGAAAGAGGGCATGCATGCCCAATTTTGCCATTTTCCTAAAGACAGGAAATAGCTTGTGGTATTTTAATACACCGTCATCAGCGTGTGTTGTCATTCCTTGTGGGTAGACTTTTCCGAATCTAACTCCTTGTTGGTAAGCTCGCTCTACTATTTTAGGAGTGGTTGTTTCTGTAATCTTGATTGTCCCCAATATTTTCATTCTCTGTCCACAAAGACGTTCCCTCGATATTTCTTGCGTGTATCTGATTGAATCATCACCTGTGAGTAGTGAAGGCTTCGTATTTGGCATGGCGAGATACATGCTAAACCAATTTGCTGCATGTTGTAGAAGGAGATTTTTCATGATATCTCCTTGTCGTAAATGCCCGTGAAAATTACATGGTTTTGGGATTATTATTTTATCCATATCTGTATATTCGATTGTTGAAGGTCAAAAGTTAACTTCCGCAATCCTACATCAGGGGTAGTAGAAAAGCAACAAAAAAACCGCCTGAGCGGGTACTATATTGGTTTATTTAAATTACGCTGTATTAGCGAATGAGGTTTCGTCTGTGGGAGCAAAGGCTTTTCGGGTTATCCAAATACCTGATCCAACGACACTGATTGTGAGAAGCTTCACCATAATTTCTGTGTGCATAAAGGCGTGTGTAGAAAACTGGTATAAAGACATCGGATTTGTCCATGGTGCATTTATCATAATGTCTTTCACAGAGACAAGTATCAACGTAGTAGTACCGAGTACAAGAATAGCTCCTGTCTTAAGCAGCAGGGGATTTTTTAGTTTGCGAACGAGGCATGCAAAATAAACACGTCGCATTATATTTCTTTTTAAGATTCGATCATTCATTACGTATTATTGTAAGCAATATTGCTCACTTAATTTTCTATATGTACGTTTTGCTCGGAAAACTCTTACTCGTACAGCCGCAAGAGACAACTGTTCGCGTTGCGCAATCTCCTTTTGAGAATAACCTTTTAAGAAATACAAATCAAGTATACGTGCTAACGATTTCGGCATTCTTGTTAGAACCGATTGAACACAGTCACGTAAGAATAAGTCATTTTCAAATAAATCTTTCTTGTCAGGCAGGCTTTCGTAATGTTCTGGTTCTAGAACAAGGGTATGCAAACGTTTTTTTTCAGTTTTTCTGTATTGTGTAAAACATTGGTTCAACAAAATACGGTATGCCCATGATTTAAAAGACGCACCTTCTTGTACTTGAAATTGGCTTGCGTGCTTGTATATTTTTACAAAAGTATCTTGAACTGTATCTTGTGCCGTTTCAGGAGAATCAACAATATTTCGTGCTTTACGTAAAAAAGCACTTTGGTAACGATCAACAATCATCCCAAAATATTTTGGATGATCTATTGAAAGAGTGAGTAGTTCCTCATCACTTTTTTCTGAGACGTCTATATTTTCCTTTGTATCAAGAAATGTACTCATGAATGTGAATAGAAAGTGCAGTGCTCGGAACTCACCAATTATTTATTGTCGTTTGAAATTTCTAAAATCTCAATTCAACAGTAAATAATTGGTGAGTTCTAGCGGGGTGAAGCCCCGCCCACACCAGCGTTATGCTAGTAAATTCGACCTACTCACCTATTAGAACGCAGGCGGATGGAGGAATGTTACTTGTCTACTGGAGTATGTCTCTATTAGCGACGTAGAGTGAGAGAAATGAAAAATGCAACAATAAAGCAATTTTTTCATTTCCGAGCCGAGGAGCTAATATAAAGTACTCATAATATGAGTATTTTATATTATACAGTATGTGTCAAGGAGTAAAGAAAACCCCTCCGTATATTGGAGGGGTGTTGAGTTAGGTTAATTAAATCCCATATTTAGGAAATACTTGGTGTAACGTATGCATCTCTGCTTGTTTTGTTCTCTGCGAGAACTGTATTTAGGATTCCATGCAAAATAGGAATCCTCGATATAGTCTATTAGATAACGTGCTGCAAGCTCAAGGGTTATGAGTGCCACCGCACGAAGCATTGTTTCGTCATTGTATGAGGATCCAAATGCACTACGATATGCACAGGCTACAGATTCGAATCTTCCTTGATTGAATTTGGTTTGATCAAATCGACACCAACTGCGAAATGCATCACCAATGTCTAATAGCGGACTACCGATCATACATGTGTCGAAGTCGAGCATACCCACAGCTCTTTCATGAACAAACAGCATGTTGTCGAATTTTGGATCCCCATGAATAAGACATTCATCTTGGTTAGTAAGAAAGTATTTAGGAATATTACGTTTGATAATACTGTACCAATCACTTATGGGAGTTTGTAATTCAAAGGGTGAGTTAGTGAATACACTTTCAAGGTGTCTAAGTATGTGTGGCGTGTCATGGAAATGCTGAAGTGTATGCACTGGGACATAGTTCAGCTTTGAGGATATTTTGTGAAAACGCGCAAGAACAATAGCAGCACTTATTGCTGTTTTGTCGGTAAGAGTGATGTGTTGATCGTGTGGTATGTAGCCGCAAGCTTTCCAGGTTTCTCCCGCACACTCAAAATAAGGTGCGTTTGATGTTGTAAGTATCAGATTTGGTGCAAGAAATCCGTGTTCATTAAGATGAGTCACTATTGTTTTGTGGTCCAGAGTAACTTCTTTTTTAAAAACACTGTTCAATTGCTGGAATATGTATATTCCATATTGTGTAGTAACCAGGTAGGTGTTATTTACAAGACCTACCGTTATATGACGAGTATGTTCGACTGTTCCTAGTGCGTAGGCATCAGCAACCTCCTGGATTGTTTTTGTTTCGTGCATGGATATTCTTTTGTTAAGGGACTATGGGGTTCGATTTGTATAACTATAGTGAGGTGGGAAAGTTACAGGTGGGTACAGAGGAGTGAAAAAAGGTATTTACAAAAAGCCTTAATTATGGTTAAATATAGATAGAACCTCAAATTGGCCCAACAGGGTCAGGAAGGCATACAAAATGATGACAGCTGAATATGACGAAGCCGTACTTGCGTTCATGCGTGATTCACGGGATGCACTAGTAACTATCGATAACGAAATAGAACGAGATCAAATTATCGAGTGGATGTGTGGTGATGCTGATATTAGCGGACACATACTTTCATATATTGCACGAGAGGGTTTACCAGATACCCTGTTTAAAATTGTTGCTGACTATATGTTGCAACAAGGAAAATGGGAATCACTTGTAGATCAAATTGTGATTCTGGTACGGCGTGAAGGTTGGGCTCAGAATAAGGATATAATTGATATATCTGATGTGAAAGTAAGTAGTTTTCTGAGTCATGCTGTGGTATTTGAGTATTTCGTAAAGAAGTACTCACAGTTCATTGGTCCGGATGTGGATTGGTTAGAGGGGGTTAATCCTAATCTTTACTGGGCGCGTGTTGTACGACAATACATTGCTATCCGAAAGGATGACAAGCGGGCATGGGAGATGCTTAAAAAAGCCACACGTGGTTTAACAAAGAACAATAACCCAGATAATCCGCGTCAGGATATACGGCGAACAAAGCTCGCTGCTTCTCGTGGAACGGTTCAAACTCTTGCGGAAGAACTCTTCATTCTTATGGCAAGAAAGCATCGTTGGGGAAAAGGAGAACAACAATGGCTCAACCTGGCATTTTCTCCTACATGTTTACACGCAGAAGAGGTTGAGGGTCGCGAGGGTGTTGTTTTGTTAAGTGAAGATACATGGTCGATGGCATACGACACAAAAAAGGCAAAAGCTAGCCCTTGGGGTAAAAGTCGGAAACCAAAAGCGTCTAGGGTGAGCCACAAACGTCCTGGGTGGGATGTTGCGATGCACTTCTCTGAAGTTGATCCGAAAGGTTCTCGGTATGAAAAGGTGTTTTCTGAAACAGGTATCAAAATTCTTTTGATTGGGCAATATTTTGCACGCAAAAGGAATGAAAAACGCCGCGCATGTTTCGAGAAGCTTGAGAAACAACTTACTTGATTGCTCTTCATAAAATCGAACCCGCCGAAGGAATTTCCTTTGGCGGGTTTTTACTTTGTCCGATTGGTAGGACTTGGTCACAAATATTTTCTCTGACGAGAAAATTTCGTGACACCGCAGGGCTCTTCCATTACATGGACGGTACACCTTTCGTATTTTCGCATCCACTGCGGTGAAC
>NVTD01000018.1 GCA_002401445.1 Candidatus Wolfebacteria bacterium
CTGGTCTGTGTTTTTTTCTTTCTTCGTCCATTTCCCATGCTACGTTGAGCAACATGTTTCTCTCTTCTTTTGTTAGTACTGGAATATTATTATAGTCGCCTTGAACTAGGCTGTAACCTTTGGATGGTGCGACAAGTATCAATCCTCCGTTACCTCTCGTCTCAATGTAACACAAATTGTCTTTAGTAGCTAACTTCACATTTCCACAAATTTCTTCTTCGCAGCGATAACTTACATGGACACCTCCGCTTTGACTTGTTTCCACTATTAAAATATCAGCAATATGTTGAGCTAATTCACAAACTTTTTTATGCCATGCAGCATAGTAGGCTCCCTTCTGATCGAAGTCAATTGTTTCAAATCTTTCACTGACTTCTCCGGCTATAATACAAACAGCATCATAGTCTTTATTCCCTTCGAATAATTTTTCTATATCGTATTCAGCTGGAATATTACTTTGAAATCTTTTCCATCCATAGATAGGATGCTTGTCAGAACTGAAGCAAGGTATGGCCGATAATCCATTGTCAATCATTTCTAAAATCGTATCTTTTAATTCACTCATTTATTTTCCTTTTCTAAAACGGCTCCAAATTCTCTTTTAACAATTGTCCAATATTTGTCTGACTTCTTTTTTCTGACAGTAATACTTGTGGCTTCTTTTAATAATCCTTCCTTAAAATCTTTTACAACTTGTTCCAAATTATCTGGTGGTTGGTTTGGCATATCAAGCGAACATTGTCTCCAGAATTCATGGGCTTGATGTATGGCATATTTTTTATCACTTTCAAAGGCTACCCATTCCGATATTGTTCCCGTTAAATTACCTTCGAGATGGTAATCAACTTTGAGGCTTCTACTTATACTACCATTCTTTTTCTTTTCGTGAATACTTAAAATAACATATCTTACATTAAAAGTTTCCACCTCTAAGGTGTCCTTAGAAATGATATCTTCTAGATTTGCTCTGGCTCCATGTTTACTTTGTGAATCTATTGGGAATTCATAGCCACAATGTGGACACTTAGAAAATCCAGCATGAACAATATCTCTGCATTCTGGGCAAACTTTCGCTGGAGCCTCACCACCCTCACGATTTGATTTCTTTTTAATTTGAAGATTGTCAATACAGCCATGGCGAACAACATTTTGACCAAAATCTAGGCATAGGCAATTGATCTTTCCTGGTGATAATCTAAGACCACGGCCTACAATTTGGTAAAATAATCCTGGAGATACTGTAGCACGTAATAAGCAGACCATATCAACATTAGGAGCATCGAATCCAGTGGTTAATACATTTACATTACATAGATATTTGATCTCACCATCCTTAAATTTACGAATCAACTGAGCCCGTTCAACTGACTTTGTTTGACCGGTAAGCATTTGAACATTTTCGCCAGTAACTCTTCTTAATTCTTCTGTGACATGTTCACAATGAGCAATATTAACGCAGAAAACTAATGCTGATTTTCTATGCTTTCCATATTCATGTATCTCTTGAACAGATTGCTCAACAGCTTCAATGGTATCCAATTGATCTGCCATTTCTGCTTCGATAAATTCACCCATTTTCTTATGTAAAAGAGTTGTATCCATTTCATGAACACTTGCTTTGCTTACAATTGGGCTGAGATATCCTTGTTCAATTAATTCTTTGACTCCTGCTTTGTAGCATATTTCGTTTAATATATGGTCTTTGTGACAAATCATTCCGCCTTTTARTCTGAATGGWGTTGCTGTCAATCCGATAACTCTCACTTTTGGATTGATTATTTTCATATCTGCTATTAATTTGCCATACATACCTTCACCATCTGGATTTATCAGATGACATTCGTCAATTATAATTATGTCGATTTTTCCAATCTCGCATGCTTTTTTGTAAATAGATTGAATTCCAGCGACAATGACATCGCCATCAGTTTGCCTTGATTTAAGACCGGAAGAATATAATCCTATTTTTAAATCGGGACACATTGTTGATAAAGTTTTGACTGCTTGCTCAAGTAATTCCATAACGTGAGCTAATACTAAAACTCTACCGTTCCATTTATTCACTGCATCATTACATAATTGAGCAATTACGGGAGTTTTTCCTGATCCAGTAGGCAATTCTGCACATGGATTATTTTGCCTATTTCTGAGATGATCCCATATTGATTTTACTGTTCCTTCCTGATACCATCTTAGCTCAATCATTCGACTCAGCATCCTTCTCATTATTTACAATTTTTAGACTATGATCTCTATTGGTAAAAACTATATCCATTCCACATTGACAACATTTTGATTTTATTTGCAACTTGCCACTGCCCTTTATGTTCATATTCTTAAAAGGCGATTCGCACATGTTTAGTTTTCTACAATATTTACAACTTGTTTTTAGCATCTTTCATCCCCACAATCGTTACAGAACTCAATTAGCTTATTCTCATTGGTAACTTCTCTTGAATTCCAATATCCATTTTTATGCTTACACTCAAACTTATTTCTTATATTACCCAAACTAGGCATTTTTAACTCTGCTGGATCGAAGTAGTGGGTGACATCATTAAAATAAATCAAGCCGTCTGCTGAAGAAATACTATGAGCATTAAGCCATATTATTCCTGATACCCAATTTCCATCAGGATACCTAAACAACACTTCAACATCATAGGGCAGATTATCGGGATCTATTTTTTTCCAGTTCATGATTTCTCCTTTAGTGTAAACCAATCTGGTTTTTTAAATCGATCTGTAAATGCATACTCGTCACGTTCCTCACTATCTAAATCTTCTGCATCTGGCCAATTTTTCATAATTTCATCTTCGTCATCAGCATAGGCAACAATAATGCTACTACCATCTCCATAACCAGTACACCAGTAAGGATGTTTTATTGGCCAATTAACAGGTCTATAATCCTCTGGGTTTGCTTTAAATCTGCATCTAATCATGATTTCTCCTTTGGTGTAAAGTTTGCACAAGTGAAGGTGGTTGGGTCTTGCTCTTCTTGGTAGTCATTCTTTAAAAGTGTGTTGAGACAGCTCCTTTCAAATTGGTCACAGTTTAAGCAATTATCTATTAGCTCGACCTTGAAGTAATCAGTAATATTTTCCATATTAGCTACTACACCTTCTGTCACCTCGAAAGCGTGAAATAAGCCACGACCTAGAGACATATATCTTTTTCTAATCACGCATCGACCATACTCACCAATCTCGTCCATGTCTGGATAAGTAAGCTTAAATTTTCTTCCTGCTTCAAATTCAACTTTCATTTTGAAACCTCCGACCAACGGCAATATCTTTAAATGGGATTTTCATTATAGTCCCCTGAAAGCTTCTTTTATTGATTCCATCTTTTCTTCAAGATATGATTTTCTATTTAATCCAGATGCGATATCTTTGGACATCATTAAGTGTCCGTCTTTTGTAATGTTTCCAGCATCATCTACTTCATATTTTGAATAGTTAGGTTGTTCTTCCTCTTTTGCATCTTTAAAAACTTTTTTGATCTGTTCATAACACTTCCAGCAAACACCACAGCCATTACCAATAATCATACAGCCTTTACATGTTGGGGCGTTTTTTCTCATTTGCTCTATTACTGTGTTTTTCTCCTCGAAGTATTGCCAGTTTTTTATCATCAACATACAAGCATCGCCTATAGGCTCAGAACCGTCGCCCGTAAACCACCAAATATCATCATCTTTATAAACATTTCTTTTCCTAAAAACCGCCTTATCCAAATCCTTCAACTCGTCTAGTGATTTAATTTGTGTCATGACTTTTCTCCTGGAAGGATGTTTCGTAATTCACTAAAAGAGTTAGCCTCCTTCTCGTTATTACAGATTTGTTTTAGCATTTCAAACGAATATGTTGATAATATATTTTTTAATGCAATAGACTCGTTTAGGTTTAAATATAGAGTTGTTTGCCCATGTTGATTTATTTTGTAAGAAATCATTTTTCCTCTCATATTTTCCGGCAATTCTTTTTCTTCATATATTTGTGTCATCTCATTTCCCTTCGCTTATTTACAAATGCTCTCATCTTCATAAATGCTTCAAGATGTTCATCACATGTCTCATTGAATTCTTTCCACTCTTTATCAGTGACATTCAAATCTTCCAATATGCTATCAAAAACAAATATACTGTTTGATGCTGTTTCAGTAAATGCATGTGAAGATTTCCTTGCATTTTTTGCAGTAAGCCTGTCCTTTTTTCTGAAATATAATACTCCTACAAGTACCTGTTGACATGCTCTATTTTTATGAACCATGTCGCCAGAGTTAGTTGATCTTGCCAAAATATTTATGACATCTTGTATTCCGTCTTCATCTCTCATTAATTTATTCGCCATTCAAATTCCTTTCTAAGGCATTAATATATCTTCAAGCTTACAGCCTATGTACTTACTTATTTCAATTGCACCACTTGTCAATATATCTTTCTGCTTACCATTCATTATTCGATTAACAGTTGCCGGATTCAATGATGTATGTGTTATTATATCAAATTGAATTATCTTATTCTTTTCCATAATCTTCTTAAGTTTCTTTAAATCAATTGCCATTCATATCTCCAAAAAAGGCGGACGAATCCGCCAATTATTTTCATTTAAAAGGTGAGTCAGTTGGTTCTTTTTTAGTTTCGCCTTCGAACCTTCTAAATGCTGTGATCTTATTTCTTTTTTCTCCATAATATTCATCGTCATATATTTCAGTCTTAATATTCAATGTGATACCATGTAGCTTTTCTGATTCTCTTTCTTTTGGCCTATCTACTGCCAATTGTATTTGCTTTAAGTGTTGCAATGCAATTTCTTCAGTCTTTGCTTTATTCTCACCATGATTAACCATATTTAAGCTATGTCTAATTATGCTATTTTTATATTCTCCTTCAGTTATTTTGAATGAAAATATAACTTGCTCACCACCACTTTTTGTATCCCTAACTTCACTTTTTGAAATCTCACAATTATAATCGCCATCTGGTACTAAGCTAACACTTGGCACATCTTCTGTATTCGGTAATCCTACCATTCTAATCTCCTAATTAATGTTTGATAAATAAGTTACAATTTTAGCACAATCTACATCGTTTAATTTTGTTACGTCACCTTCCTTTCTTCCAATTATTTCTTCTAACTTGTCTTGAAGCTGGTCAAATGTTCCGCCAATATTTGATATTCCAGCTACTACTTCTTTTTGTTTTTGGCTCAATTCTTGGAAATCTACTACTTCAGTTTCTGCCACAGCTACAACATTTAATGGTTTGATTAGATATGGCTTCCTGTTTGATTTAGATACAGTTAGATTGATAGTTATATCTTGCTCAATACCTGACAAATGAGATATTCTAATTCCGCCTACTTCCAATTTCCCAAACTTTACTTTTTCATCAACATACAATTGCATTGATCTGCCAATATAATCTTCTCCTTTTGATCCCCACAGTTGAGATAATATTCTTCGCATACCTTTTGATGGCTTGTAGGGTTTTCCATTGTCACCTTCATAGTTAATTATTATAGGTTGCTGACCATCTACTTTTTTAATGTCAGTTACTTTAATTACTATCGGCTTCCCTTTGAAATCGTCTACATTAAGTTGATCCGATTTTGGTACTGTTGTTTCATCCATATTTACCATAATTAAAATCCTTTCGGTAATACTTGTGATTGCTTTAATGCTTCTTCCGTATTTTTCTCTTCATTTTCCTTTTCTATTTTAGCTTTCTGAACCTTCTTTTTTTGCTCTTTAATTTTTGCGTAAATATTTTCCCTAAACTCATCAATCAATTCGTCAATTTTATCATCGGGGATTTGATGCAAGGCAATATTTATCTCGACACTTTTTTGAGTTGCCTTAGATGAACCATTACTGAATATATCACTAAATAATGATGATTCAGACTCAGTTATTCCATGGTTTGATAAACTTAAAAACTCTGGAACTTGGAATTCACTTACTTTAAAATCAATTGGTAATTTCATTTTACTTCCTCCTTAATTGTGCCACATGGTGAGCCGTCTTCGTGTTTATAATCTTTTAAAAATTCATCATAATTGTGGCCTTGGGAAGCACTTCCAACCCAAACACAATTATCATCATATGAATTTATTCTTGACAAATCATAATTAGAACCTTTATATCTAAACCATTTGTCACGATGTGGTTTGAATGTCTCCATCGTATACGCCACATATTCCGGTGGTTTTGGTTTGGTTATTTTGCGGTGCTTTGGAAATATTCTATGGCTAGACATATCATTTTCAAAATCTTGTATAGGCACTCCCTCGTGTAGTGTGCAAACAGAACCATTTGGTAGTTGAAATACAAAAGTCCTTTTTTCCCACTGGTTTCCACAATTTGCTTCAATCTCTTCCCCATATTCATAATCACTCATACGGAAATCTCCCCGTAATCATTTCGCTCAATTCTTTCAGTTATTATTGAGCCTTGAATATTTTTGTTGTAGGTTTCAAGTTTTGATTTTATGTTAGCTTCAAGGTTAAATCCGGCTTCAATTATTGCCTGTTGAGTTTTTTCACATGGAACAATTCTTTTTACAAACAATGGCATTCCACCACAATAGCTGATAAAATCGCACCACTTACGTTTTGTTACAAGTAAGCCAGTTTGAATTTGCCTGTTGAATTCAGTGGGCATTTCATTATTGAATATTGTTTCGGTTTGTAATTTCTGCTTACGTGATTTGATTTCGATTAAACCATCTTCACCGACTAAACCATCTGGAGAATATCCTAATGTGAATCCATATTCATCATTGGTTACAAATCCTGTTTCAGTAACAAGTGATATGTTTTTTGAGTATAGAATTCTTGCTTCAACTTCGTCAATTGTACCACGATCCATGTCATGGCTGAAAAAACTAGGCTCTGTATATTTTGTAATTCTTTGTGCCAATAATTCAAAAACATGAGCTCTTGAATCTTTGTTATCTGCTACTTTAAGTGTTTTGTCAGTCAATAAAAACTTGACTTCCGATGCAGTAAGAAGTCCACATCTTGCTTCCATCCATTCGTCAGAACCCTGCAACACGTCACCGTGATATTTAATTACCATTTTTAACCCTTTCTAAAAGTTATTTAATATGAATTATATATTATAAATTATCTAATGCAAATTTATTTCCCTGAATAAATTAAATTTAGCATTTTTATTAATCTTAAATCTCGCTTCAATATTAATTCGAAGCGTTTGTTTCTCATTATCTTTGCTAATTCAAGTTTGCGATTATATATTTTCTCCATGTAATTAAAGTCATTATCGTAAATAGTTTCACACACTTTTTTAACTTCTTCTGTTGTGAGTTTATTTTTTTTTATGGCAGCAATATCAGTTGATAACAATTGATTTCCTTTCTAAAGAATCATTAATAAAAATATGAAGCCAACAAATGCAAATGCGTAAAAGAAATTATCTGGTTTTGTTGATGTGCCTGATGTTTTGGCTACACGATTTCTTAATGCTAAGTAATCATCGAATTTCATGTTCATCTTATTGGCTTGCCTGATATCATGGGCATCAACCATATGTTGTTCGTGATCTAATTCCATTTCTTTTCTTAAATCCATTGTTCGTTTTCGGCGTTGTCTTTCGTAATGTTCATCTTCACGTTTTCTTTTCTTAATTTCTGATGGTTGCATCAATAATCCTCTCGTTTGCTTTGTTTTAATGTTACTACAATATCATCTCTGTAAGTTGAATTGACTATGCATTCAAATTCTTTCTCTTCGCCTTTATAGTCATAAAATGAAGTCGTCATGTTAACAAGATCGTTGAAATAATCTCCCAAAGTATCAATTATTAATTCTCTAGGAACTTCGTAAACACTGTCAATGTATTGCTCAGAATATTTAAAGATAGCTTTTAGTAGAAATGGGTCAATTCTAAAGCTTGATTCCATAATATGCAATGTGCCAATTGTCTTGGTATCGTCAACCATGATTTGTTCTTCGATATTATCATTGTCATATTTGAAAGCGTTGTCAATTTTGTCTACAATAATTTCATACTCTGTTTTAACTTGCATGATTAATCCCCGTTTTGTTTAACAGCGTGTCATTCATATTATAGTATCCCTTCTTAAATGTTTAATTGGTACTAAAATTATATTACTCTTTGCAAACTCTCATTTCAATTGTAAATATTACTGTTTTTTGGAATCAGGTTGCGGTATTGGTGGATATTCAGCCCATCCAGTATTATGCCATTTTTCCCATAAAGTACCATCGTCACAAAGAGCATGCATTACTACAGTACAGTCTGTCATTTGTGCACTCTGAATTTGAATTATCTTGCGTTCTCTTTCTTCAATATCTTTTGTGCAAAACCAATTGAAATGACCTGATGAGCATATTACTCCGCTACCATTTTTATCTTCTTCTACTGGTGCGCTACAATATCTGTTGCCACATGTATAACCTGTTAAATCTCTTTTTTCTTTCATTTTACTTTCTCCAATAGTTCAGGGTTTTCGTGGATGTTGCCGATTACTTCCATTTTATACCTATCCATCCAATTCTGATCGATATCGCATGTCATTAGCATCATGAAATTTGAAGCTTCAAAGCGACACCCATCATCACAAAAATATATCCTATGCATGTTCTTTTTGAACGATTTTACAATATCCCCCTCAAAAATATCAACGCCATTCTTATCTGTTAGGCCAGTCCATTGTTCGAGGGTTGCGTTTTTATGTTCAAAGTCAAGATGACTAAATTCATCACATAAAACTACAGTTACGCCACCATCCATACCTATAACAAAATCACGTATCCATCTAATCTTATCATTATCCCATGCTCTAAATTTCTTATTCATATTATTTCCTTTCAATCTATTGATATCTTGTCATCGGCAGTTAAATACACATTAACTTGATGCATCTTTTCTGATTCTTTGGTCAGTGTTTCTTTGAATTCAAAATCTCTACACCAGAAACCAGTGCCGTGATTATTTCTTGTTAGCCATAAATTATGACCGAGTTGCTCTGCGTTTACATCATTGATAATGTGATGATTCATTGCTACAAAATACATGATATCAATCAATGAACGCTCTTTGAAATATTCATCAGCTTCCATATCTGCCAAATCTTCCGTGAATTGCATTGCCTGTGTGTAATGCTTCAATGCTTCAGTTGAGTAGTCTTTTATTTCTAGTAAATTCATAGTTGCTTGTCCTTTTCTTGTTTAAGTTTTCTTCTTCTTCTAATTAAATCCTTGTTATTGTTTGCCCAATTCTTTTTGTATTGAGACATCTTTTGTTTGTGATCTATTTGATATTTCTCAACATATGTCAATACTTTCGGTCTGTCAATTGGTTTGCTTGTGAATGCTTTCTTGCGTTCTTCCGATCTGTCTTCCCAACTTGTTAGCATTGAATTTAATAGTGCGTCGCCTTTATTCATTTTGTTTTAACTCCTATAATAATTCTATGGATTTCATCATCGCTTAAATTTACAGCATTTTTTAAGTAATTATAAAGCATCTTATTTTCGTGATATACATTTTGCATTTCGTCTGCTTTTTCTGAGTTATCAATTATTTCTTGTAATTCTGCCACCTCATCTCTAAATGTAGAATTTTCACATTCTGAGTTATTTAGCTCTTCATCTAATTTCTCAATTTTATTTTCTAAATCGTCAATATTCGCATTTAGATTAGTTATTTCGTTCTCAAATTCATCTGACATTAAGCTCATTTATCTTCCTTTGTAATCTGTTGTTTGTTTGATCCATTTGAAACCGAGAATACTAATTAAATAATCTCCGTTCATGTTTCTGTTGACTCCGCTTTGATGCAATAAGTCAACAACTTCTTCTTTTTGCTTTTTTGATATGAATTCTAATGAAACATGTTCTTGGCTTGGTAATTGGAAATATAGTTTGTTTAGCATTTTAAAACTCCTGTACTAAAAAGATGTCTTCGTCTACTTCTATTACTGCGGTGTTGTCTGAAAGTTCAAGAAAATTCATATCGAATAGCTCCATTATTTCTTTTCCTGATAATTCTGACCATTCACAACATAATCGTATTACATCTAATTCAACTTCTGATTCATAATCAAAATCATCATAATATTTAAATAATATTTTTAATGCTGGTATTGAAAAATTGTCTGGTCTTAATGATTTGAATGCTTGAATGAATATTTGTTCTGTTACTGTGATTATCATGATTAGAACTTTCTTATTAAATAAGTTGGATCTTCATTATCAATATCATCATTTGTTTCGATGATTTCTGTTTTTTCTTTAAATTCTTCTAATGTCATATCAAATTGATCTTTCATCTCTTCTAATGTTAATTCTTGCCATTCGCGACAAATTGCTATTACATCTAATTCAACTTCTGATTCATAATCAAATTGATCATAATAATTGAATAGCTTTGTTAATCCGTCATAGCTGAATTTTGTTGGTCTGATAAAGGCATCTCTAAATATTTTTTCGGTTACTGTTATTTTCATTATTTCATTCCTCCTTCTTTAACTACTGATTTCATCGTATAGGTATAAATGCCTATGACGACAATTAGGGCTATTGTGATTATTAGATTTGTTATCATGATTAATCTCTTTCCGGTAAATTGCTGATTTCTTCTAAATAATCTAATACTTGATTTTCTGTTAGATATCCCAAAACATCATCTGTAATTGGTGTGTCATAAACTAATTTTTCATTTTTGTCCATTATTGCTATTTCGTATGGGCTAATACTATCTGAAAAAACTCTTTGACCAGAAATCAATGAAGCTACATATCCATTATTAAAGATAATTCTTACTCTTGCCATTCCTACTTCTGATTCAAACACTTCAACTTTGTACTTTTTTAATAGTGCTAACTTAAACATTACTTATTCTCCTTATAGGGTGATGATGCTTAAAAAAGACATCGTTACGATTAATAATGTGATTAGTTGTAGATTCTTATTCTGTTTCTTAAATGCTTCGCTGTCTTGCTCTATTTGGTCTTTGATGATTGATAATCTTGTGTTCATGATATTGCCCTTTCTGAAAGCTTTATTCGTTTAGTTCTTATGTATTAGATTATATTTAGTAGTTCATGTATGTAAAGTTATTTAAGTAAGTTTATTTAAATATATTAATATATAATCCTCATATAATTTGCTATATGACTACCGCTTGGTATCCATTAGGTGATTATTTTATGTGTTTATTAGGGTGAAATAATCGAGTATATTGTCTTTTTTCGAGAGGCGTTCAAATATGGCCATTTTCTTGTCAGTACTCCTTATAATCAACAGAGTTACGTAATATGTACATTTTTAGTTCTTATGCAAATCCAATGTCAAGAACTACTATTCATGAACACACCTAACTCTCTTCATAGCAACATAGTGTGACAAATGTAATATATATGTACATGAACATCTTAGGAGCCTCATACGCGACCATGTGTAAACTATTGTTTTTCTGTGTTTTGTTATGGGTGAGTGTAGACTATCTGTAAAGTATTTTACTATTAGTAAATTATATTATCTTCCGTGTGTATATGTATATATATATAGTATTGTTTATATAGTGTTGTTATTAAAAGACTTAAGGGTCTTTCCCCATAGTAGTTCTTGAACATGAATTTGTATAAGAACTCTTTTTTAGTTTGCTTATAGACTACTCCTATTGTAACGTTATATGACAAAATTTCCCAATTAGTATAGAGTGCTAGTCAGTACACTAGTATGTAGTAGTAGTATATAAGTCCATATCGTCCATATAATATAATCCATATTTGTAAGTGTATGCATGTCAGTGTGTTATGTATATAGCTATGTGTCTATATATCGGTATAACTTACTATTATACCGCATTTACTAGTACTCTATACTAGTTCATCTTGTGTTATCATATTATATAGTACTATCATATGCCTATCGAGCACGCATCACCTGTGCACGCATGGTATTGACACCCAGTCACGTGATCACCCTCCCCCATGCCCCCCTAGGCACAAATAGTGCGCATGGACCCACACTCAAAATCCCACGAAAACACGAAATATATTCTGATCAAACACTTGCAATCCCGATCAAACAAGATATACTAAAGCAAACCCAAACGAAAGGAACAATTATGAAACCAGAAATCAAAAAGTACAAGAAGAAGCCGGTTGAAATTGAGGCATTAGAATGGAATAATAATCCAAGACAAATGTACGATTTTTTAACCGACAAAAAAGACGAATATATGCAGATGTTCAGTGAAGACTTTTACTACAATAATGGTGAAGGTGGATTAATAATCAAAACATCGGAAGGAAACATGCTTTGTAATATTGGTGATTATGTTATTAAAGAACCGTTTGATAAAGATCGCAAGTTCTATCCATGCAAACCTGATATTTTCAAGCTAACTTACGAGGAAGAATCATAAATGAAATACCTAAAACTAGCAGAAGTATCAATTGACATCAAACGAATATACGGAATAAGTGAAGCCACATTCAGGCGTATAATAAGTAATGATCCAGATTTCCCACGCTACAGAATAGGCAAACGTTATAAGTATGTACTTGCCGACGTAATCAATTATATGGAGAAAACCCAATGAGCATAGAATGCCAAGTGTGCAGCATACCATTAACTAATATCTACACATTTAAATTTCAAGACATGACTCTATGCGAAAGATGTTGTGATAAAAAGCAATATGCAGCTAGAAAAATGAGATGTGATTTTTGCGATGTAGAAATAGATTGGTCGCACATATATAATGGTTATGAATTATGTGAATCATGCCATAGAAAGCAGGCGCATAATGAAGAAAAAACAAACTGGATCGAAATGAAATGGGAGAACGTACCTATTATCAGACAACCCAGCAGAGAAAAAGGTCCTGAATTTGTTGATACAGAATTCTTATTTAAATATCCTTCTGGAGAATGTTTCATGGGTACATTTTTTGGAACAGGAGATAGTACTGAAATACTCACAATGGAGAATCTTGAGCTATCACTTTATGACCATTCATTTGAATTCGCCAAAGATTTCACCCACTTTTTAGACCCAAGGAAAATAAAATGACCATAGAATTATGCCAATTAGTAGTCGACTTTCTCCAGAACATTGTCATATTCGCATTAATATATTATGTATGCAGAAAGGACCCAAAATGAAATTATTTAAATTCAAAATGAGTGATGCTAGTTGTTGGTTACGAGATTTCTATAAAAAGCACAACCCAAAACTTTCAGATGACCAATTGGATGATCAATTAAAAAGAGCTAGAAAATCTATCAGAATAAAAGAATGCAACTTGAAAAATTTAAGTATAGAATTGAAGTTTTTAGAAAGCGAAAAAAGGAGACGATCAAAATGAAAGAATTTACTTACAGGGCATTGATGAAGGTAGGCGGTAATGTTGTAGAAGTTATGGGAACTATGGATGCTGAGACTCGCGAAGATGTAAGAAAAAAGCTAGAATCAATTAACATCCGTTTAATCGAAATAATGACACATAAGAAATAGTACACAAATTATTAATAATCAAAACAAATCAGTTGTAATCCGTACAGATCAATACATAATACAACTATCAGAAAGTATCAGCCGTGTCTGCATCGGTTGGTCGCATGTCGAAGGTTCGAGTCCTTCCGCTGTCTTAGGACGGCAGGCAGATGTGGTGGGCATGTGGATCGAGTATTGGTTTTCCTGATAAAAGACGTGGCGGAATTGAGACGCAAGCCTCCAGCCGGTAGTTGTTCTATAACTCGTGACATTCCGGATGACGCGATTAGGTTATAGATGTGGGAATCGAATCCCACCGTCTTTTTTTTTAATTTAATCTTAATGGAGATAAATAATGGGTAACGAATATTTTTTTGTAACAGTTGATCAAAATCGCAACAAGCGTAGTTACGTAATCAAGTGCCATTGGACAAAATGGTTGATAGAGGACATGGATTGTGAAAACATATCTATTGTTATGATACAACCTATAACTGAAGATCAGTACAAACTATTAAGTAAGCGATTTTAAATACGCGGCAGCAATGCCCAAAAGAGCGTCTCGCTTTGTGAGTGAAGAGAAGCTGGCCACATAAATAAAACTCTCAACGTGACTAGGTGACACCGGATATGCCACCTTGCTTGGCTAAAGTAGCTAATTTTGATCACCATTTGAGGCAACTCTTGGTGGTCACTATTTTTTTAACAAAGCTTTTTAGAAAGGAGCTAATTATGATAGATTTAAAAAAAATGAAATTTGAAGATTTGGTAGAGTATGGTTCTAATATGGCACAAAAGTGTATTGGAAATCCTGAGTATGCAGAAAAGAATATCGAGAAGATAAGAGATGTTAAGTCAGAGGTTGAGAGAAGAGATCTTTTATCGCAAGATGATTGGGAAGCAGAAGAAAAAGAAAGGAGCTAAAATTGAAACTGAAACCATATTACTCTATTGAATCACGAACGACTCTAGATTGGGATAGAATTATTTTAGACTTTGACAATGACTGGCATTTTTCTATGACAATAAATGATAAAGATGATTATGAAACAGTAGCTAATAAGTTAGAGGCCATGGCATTAAATATACGGCAAAAAGGAAAAGAGCTTACAGAGAAGGAAAAAAGGTTAACATAAAATACGACAAAGCACTATTCGAAAAACTAGGCCCACCACTAGTTGTATTTCAATTGATGACTGATGCTAAAAATAAGTTATTCAAAAAGACAGGTATGACGTGGTATGAGTTTATAGAATACAATACAATATCAGAGCTAATAGAAAAGTATGACGGAACATTTGAAATAAAGCTAACCCTTGGTGATAAAAAAGAATACATAGGAATGGATGGCCAAGAATGAAAAAACCAACACTAGATGATTTCATAACATTCATGATATTAATATTGATGCTTGCTACGATGTATAGCTTTAGAGAGCATTTAGATTTAATGCCATTTATAAAGAAAGGGCCATAATGAGACAACTAACCGAAGAAGAAATGCGACCACAACGAGAACGAGAGATGGCGTATCGAATGGGATTTCGTCATGGCATGAATGCAGTTATTGGATTATTGATGATAGCTGGAACTATATATTTATTATGGAAAGGTAATTTTTAATGAGAAACGTACTTAAATGGTTATGGAGCACAGATGGTATGTTGCTGTCAGGGCAGTGGATGTTTTTAGTTTGCGCTGCTATATACATTTACACTGGGGATACTTTATTAGTTTATCTATGCCTGGTCATGCAGACGATTTTAGGATGCACAGGTCTGATCCTTAGGCAGATAAAAAAGATAACAACGAATACATATAGTTTGAGTGGAAATATTAATTGTCATTCGCTTACTATGGGCGCTGGCAAGATGTGTGCAAAGCAATTTGAAGATTCAGAACCAGAAAACTTAGAGCTAGAAAAATAAATGTCAAAATCAAATATTATAGTAAAAATTAATAGCAGAATTATTGAAAGGAATAACATGAGAAACGTACACAGAAGAACAATCAGAGACTACGGTGGTATGCTACATAACATGCAGCTTGATGATGAAATTACTATAAGGATAAAACAAGTTGACGACGACCTTGAGGATATACGCAAGGGAGAATCTAGACTAGAAAACATCCTAAGTTTATTCGCAAAAACTATGGAAGAAAACTTCAGAATGAAAGAAAAGATAGCCAGCTTAGAAAATGGTTCGCATCACTCTGAAACAATTGAAAAGCTTCAGCATATAATAGAAAGTATGAAAGAAGAAAAAGAAAATTTAATAAGACAGATAAACGAAAAGCAGATATGGCGAAACAAAATAAACTCAGGACTAGGTGCTGATGCATACAAGAAAGAAACTTATGATTGAAAATCAGTGGGAAGTAATTAAGCCCACAGGGTTCTACTTTGATAAGCAACAGAATATTAGCTTATTCAATAGGTATGCATGGATGACATATAGGAAGTCTTCACGCAAACCAAAGCCAAGAGGTAAGAAGCTTAAGAGTTACTTAGCGTACAAGAGTCTTATGTTCGCTATGTATAAAAGAGATGAAGAGATTACAAAAGAACGAATGAAATTTATTCAGCCAATAGCAGATAATTTTAGCAATAGAATATCAAAAAAAATAATAGATGAAATGTTAGACTTAAGAGAAAAAGATGAAACTAATTGACTTCTACACAAAGCACGCATATAGACGATGTTCTAGAATGCCAAAGCCAAGAGGACGTAAAGAATCGAAGGGTAGGATTATAAGAGAGATCACCATGAAGATGGGAGATTTTTTTGCAATAAAAATTGATATGGAAACTTTAAAAGGAATAGGTAATGATTGAATACAGATGGAACGGAATAGATGAAGAGGGCAATTATAGGTCTGGTGGATGTGAAGCTATGTCAAAATCTGATGCAGAAAAAAAGGCTATAGGCTTTGGTATAAACAGTCCCTTTATAGCAGAAGTTATTAAAGAAAAGTTCGTACAGCCTGAATCAAAAATGCCAGAATTAGATACATCAGATGAGCCATACATGTACACAATAAAAGGAATGTTTTATGATAGAAAAATGCAATTGTATTCAGAATGCGCAACAGCTATATTATCGAATGAAGATTTCGATGAGAGCAAAATGTTTGCTACTCTTAATAAGTTGTGTTCAGATTTTAATGCTAGATTTGGAAAGGAAAAATAATGGCAACAAAAGCACAAATGCAATTAGAGATTGAAGAGCTTGAAGAAAAGATAGAAGAAATAGAAGAGAAAGAATTTGAACAGACTTCTGATCTGGAAGAAGCAAGAGATCAGGCTATAGCTGAATTAGAATCTACTAAGCGTTACGTAAAGCAAGTTGAAGATGCAGCTATAGTCTATGAAAAACAAATTGAAGTATATAAATCTCATGAAGATAAATGGAAAAAAGATTTAGATAATTATGAAAAAATAGTTTTAAGCCAATCAAAAAGGATTTACGATTTGGAGATAAAATGAGATGTTATCAATGTCAAAGATTAGTAGAAAGCGATTACAAATTTAAACTAGAAGATCAGGTGTTATGTAATTATTGTATTTCCGGTATGAAAGAAAAAAACGAAAGAAAAATAACTCAAATATCATCATTGGTTTTTCAAGCTGGAGAAGTAAGATCAGACAAATTGGTATGCTTAACAAATGATAATAAACTATATGAATTTACGGATTACAAGTGGAAAGAGTTTCCGCCAATACCACAACCAGGAGATGAAAATGAGTAGAGAATTTACAGAAGTATGGCCAGGAAAAATAATCAGAAGTTCTGAGATAAGAGAAGTTCTTATGAAGGAGTCAGAGGATAACGAAACGGACATTAGGTATAGGATTGATGTAACATTATATAAATCTCAATATGATCTGAAACA
>NVTD01000019.1 GCA_002401445.1 Candidatus Wolfebacteria bacterium
AGGAATTTTAGGCCGTTCAATACCTGGCCAGAAAACTTGTGGAGTATATCCGACGATAGCTGCAGTCGAAGGTTTCTCCCATTCTACATTGAATGTATCCAATATTTCGTCAATAGCGTTAGGATAAGTAGAAGTCAAATGTAATAGCTCCCTTTGAAACTAAACTTACCACTCGCTGTTATTTCTGATATCGTTACTGGGAATGTTCCTCCAGTTGCATCGTACTTTTCTAATTTTATTCTTTTAGTATTTATCTCTACATAACCCTGCATAACTTCTCCAGCATTATCTAATGCCAGTGCCGATGCTTTCCCTGTAGAAACCAATCCTTCTGCTCCTGCAACATTTTCACACGTATCAAGAAGTCCGCCAATATAAGCTGTGTCGCCAGGTGTCAATGAGCCAAGACTTAGCATTTCAAGACTTCCTTCGAAATCAATTCTATCTTTAAATCTTTGAACTCTTCCCCACTGAGCAGTATATGTTTGTGATTCAGCATCACTAAAAGTACTGTCTTGAAGTGTTGGCGTCCATGATGTTTGAATGAAGGCATCAACTGTATTCTCATCAGCTATAGGTACTGGAACAACTGGGAATTTCAACTTCTCAAGTGATACTACTTTTGTAGATGTATCAATAGCAAAAACAGTAGGCCCATCTTCACCATTACATATTTTATAATCATCGTCTAAAAATGTAAATAACTGTAATAATCCAGCACCATCGTACTTGATACCATGCTCTGTCCCAATTGGTCCAAATTTATATTTAGATTGACCAGCATTATTTAGAATTATATCGCCTAAGAATTTTGCACCGCTGGCATTAAGATTTCCAGTATTTACTGTAACCAATCCAGCTTCTGTGATTGTCAGCTTATCAACAAATGTGCCTCCAATTCTAACTGAGACAATTATATTGGTTGCGGTTCTTGTTATTCGCCATTTACCGTTAATAGTTTGATCGCCAAACTCTACTCCATCGACATCAAATATATCTTCTAATTCTTCGTCAGCCATTATTGCGATATTCCTATTTTATACATGATAACTTCTCCAGATGGATGTATGCGATTTATATATCGTATTTTCCATTCAGATGAATCTTCCTTTATAATAACATGTTTTAATGTTGGTTCAATATCATTATCTGCTAATAATCCATACTCAAATCCATGACCAGCCATTTGTCCAGGCTGTCTGGTTTCTCCATATTGATCAACACGTGTTTCATTAAAGAAAGCCATTCTGACTTCTTCGCCAATATTAGTTTGTCCACCAGGTTTCCATTTTTGAGAAGGTATTATTGGAGCTGCATCGTTTATTGTCAATAAGGTTGCCGTCTGTCCGTAGATGTCAATCAATCTTATAGCTGAAGCTATTGCTGAAGCATATATAGGATTTGTAGAAGGAGCAGGAGTACCAGATAATGTTGGCCAAGCGATAGAAGATACTTTATTTGAATTTCCATTATCAGAAGTTTGTAGAAAATATGTGTAATAGGTAGTACCTTGAATCAATCCTATAATATCGAATGTATTTATCCCTACGATTGGGCTAGAAGTATTTCCGAATAAAAATGATCCTGATCCGTCAAGTAAATCATCGTCATCTGGAGCTGTTGCACTTAATGATATATACCAATGCAATGCTCCATTAACTACCAAGTCAGTTGTTATGCCAATCGTTGCCGTTGTTTGTGTAATATTAGATTGAGTGGGAAGCGTTAATGCTGGTTTAGGAGGAGGCGAATTTGTAAACAAACCAAAGTTAGGAAACAATTGTGTTTCGTTATCTTGGTTATCAATTACCAAACCGCCATTAGGAACTAATACTATTGCCATTAACTAAACTCTGGGATAACATGAAAATTAACTGTTAGACCTGGCACTGCTGAATAAAAGTAAACTTCTACAACTCCATCTGCTATATTTCCTGCCGATGATCCAATTGTTATCGGAGGCAATACCATGCTCATTTCAATATTGTTTGCTGGAGTTCCACCAGTCCATTTGCCTGTCTCAATTGTTGGAGAAACACCCGTAGCCAGTGGTGCAGCTGCATTACTAACCTTTGATCCATAGGCATTGTTATCGCCATCAACATAGACAGCTTCGGCCCATACTTCATCTGACTTCAGCTCAACAAGCGAACCATCTCGCATGAAGTCTACTTTAATATTAACCGTCGTAGTGTAGTCAGTAACCTTAATTGGTATCTGGCTTATCAAAACTCTTTCTGGGTCAGATTGCCTTGCAGTTGATTCTGTTACAATCTTTGTGCTGTATGGAACAGGTGAAGATGTTTTAAATATAACTTTATCTTGTTCAGAATGACCTAGGTATACAGGTGAAGTATAGTAGTAGTCCTTATTATCTGTTCCAGTTCCAAGACCAACAGACCTTATTCTTACTTGAGAAGATCGTCTTGCATCAAATGATCCAGAAACCCATGTAGGTGTAGCAGGGAACAATGATCTTTGAATGTCTATCCAAACTCCATCATTTGTATCAACTACATTAACCGATGGGTCTAATGATGTCATATTAGAGTTTTCAATCTTTACGTTCATTCCATCTAATAAAGTTTTGAATAATATTGTGCAAGCTGCTCCAGCTGTAGTCACGTTGTCAAAGAATGTGTTGACTCCATATCGACCTTCGATGTACTGGGATACTCCCCCGAATGTAATTGTGCAATTCTTAAGAAAAACCAATCCTGTTCTGCCAAACTGTATGTTGGTTGCGTTGGTAGATGTCATTTCGAGACCACCACCATCCATTACAAATCTATTGTCTACATTGCCCTGAACAATCATACTTCCTTGAGTCTTGAAGAATATACCAGTAGTGTAAACTTCTGATAAGCTTACAGTTGCCATTATTGTCAATGTATAAGAGCCTCCTGATGTCTCTTCAGTAGCCCCCTCTTTTTCGTTTTCAATATTTAAAGCATCTACGCTTATATACCATACGCCATCTATGCATCCAAGGTTAGTTGCTATTCCATAAAGCTTAAGATGAGTATCTGAACAAAAAACAACATCGCCGCTAACAGGAGATGTTGGAGCAGAGTTGGCAGCCAATATGCTTGAATAATAATTAGCAATACCTAAAGCAGTCATTGCTCCTGTTTGCTGTGAAGCATATCTACCATTGTCTGTGCCATCTGCTGTACCAATATCGTCTACATAATAAAAACTCATTTTATACCCTTATATTAGTTAAATAGTTTCCAGTTCCACATGGGAAAAAAAGCACATCCAACAGCCTGTCAACAGACGGAAGGTTAGGCTGACTGGATGTACTTATTTTTTCAGAGTAAGTTGTTTCAATAACATCAATCTTCTCTTTAACAATGTACTTTCCTACAGTAGTTGGAAATAAATTAACTCCAGCTTCTATTTGTACAACCAATTCGCCTTCTGCATCTATCAACTCTTGCGGTATTTCGTCGTCTGGAAATGCAATACAATCTACTAAAACATTTTTTCTTGGCCATTGCAATGACTGATCAACAAGTGTCGTTTTATATGTTTGTGATCCTTGATACCTACTTCTTTGAGCCTCTAGATAATCCATAGCTTTAAAAACTTCAGACTCAAGTACAGTATCATCAGCATTTAAAGATATATTTCTAGCCGTGGCATATGCTCTGATTGTCACCAAACTTGCGTAAGTGTTGGCGTTAACTACATTCGATCCATCTTCAACAATTAGTGCCATAGCTTACCTTTTTTTCTTATTAAAAATCATAAAGAACCCAAATCCTTGACCTGGACCCATGAATAAACACCAATTCGTATTATTTCCTGAATCTATAGATTCACATGCTGTTACTAGAAGTCCAGCACTTGCATCGCTATATTTTACGTCTACTCCATCACCTAAGGCAGATGTTCCTGACAGATTAAGTTCCCATTCAATTCCTGCATCTGCGACACTTCTTAGTATTGCTTCAGTACCAGATCCTCCATCAGAATCCATACAGCCAGCTACAGAAATACCATTGCCTACTCCATGAGCGAATTCATGTACTTTACTTGCACCAAACGTTATATTATAGAATGCTGTTGCTAAATCTGTAACCGTAGCTGTTACGAGATCGTCATAGAAAATAACCGTAGAGGTTGTTACGCTTATAGTTGTTGTCGTTGTAGTGATGGTCTCATTACCCTTTAACCTTAACGTATCGTTCACAACAAAGTCACCAACGAGAGTGAAATTAAATCCAGCCAAATCAAATATTCCATCTGTGACAGTGAAATCACGAGTAGATAGATTTAAATCAAGATCAGAACCAAGAGATACAGTACCGCTTGTCTTGTCTATTTTCCAGTTTCCAGTTGGCAAGTCAGCGAATGCCACAACAGTAATTGTCTGATCTCCAGTGCCATTAAAAGTAACCCAATTAAAAGTATTACCGACACTGGCATCATTCCACGTGAAGTGACGACCTACAGAAAGAATAAGGTTAGGGCCTGCCCAAGAGTTTGTAGATGTCATTAAAAAATCATTAGCTACAGTAAGATATGAACCCATCGTTGTAGTTGAGCCATTATCAATTGTCAGATCGAAAAAATCATCACTAGCCATAGTTATTGTTGTATTGCCAGCTATTTTCACGTTGCCACTATTATTTGTGAACGTGCCTGCTGAAACTGTAAATGCACTGCCAGCTACTGAAAGTGTTCCGCTAGTAGATGTGAATACGCCAGAACTTTGTATAAAGTTACCAGATATTGTTATAGCACCACTGTCACCTGTGAATGTGCCTCCATTTACAGTAAGGTTACTTGTAACAGTTAGGTCGTATGTATCTGGGTCAAAAGTACCAGTAGTAACAGTCAAATCGTTGAATGATGTGTTCTGAATCAATGCTATTGATCCACCACCTGTCAGTTCTATCTTTGTTAATATATCTGAGAAATCATGAGCAGCATCACCTGTCGTGATAGACAGAGATCCAGTACCATCGAATTTAAGAATTCCAGTTCCATCACCTTCAAAGAAATCTGTCGTTTTATTTACAGCAGCCCAATTACCACCTACATGAAGTGCTCCAGAATTTTGCAAGCGACACGTTTTAATGACGTTTGTATTAAATGTAAAGTCACCAGCAATATCCATTAGGCCAGCATCAATATCCATGGCATAGGTAGTTGTGCCTCTTACATCGCCAGAAGAATAATTTCCGCCTACAGATAAAGTAGATCCACCAATTATAAGTCCAAACCCTCGACTTGAAGCATTTATAAAATTACCTGTTACATTTAAATCGAAAGTATTAAAATCAACTTCTCTTGTACCAAAATAATTAGCATTCTCCCCAATAGTTAGCTTGCCACTAACCAATATATTTGCTTGCAATTGAATGAGCCTAGTGCCACTACCAGCGTTACTACTTAGCCTGAAAGTACCATCAGTGCCTGTTAATATACAAGGATCCCATAAAAATGTAGTATTATCGCTAAATTCGCATATATGAAAAACGCAAGCTCCCAATAACTCGATTTCAGAAGTAGGATCAACAATAAAGTGGTCTCCAGCAGCTCCTGATTGGACTTTAAAAGTACCATTACCACTAACAGTAAATTTTGATCCAACACCAAGAGTAAACTCATCAAAAACTGTATGAGAATTATTAGTGGTTATACCAGTAAAGCTAAAATCTACACCATCTGCTATTGAAAACTTATAGAAATCTTGATCTAATCCGTTACCTGTAGCCCAAGATTCTCCATTACCAGTAAGTAAAAAGTGAGATGTTTCATAAGCAATAGGGTCGTCCGAATTCTGATTAACAGTTCCAGAAATAGTAATAGTTCCTGATCCAGCTTTAAAATCTCCATTACTTAACCCAGAACCAAAAACCAGATCATGTAGTGAAAGATCAAAATCGTTACAGTCAAAGATACCATTGGTATGATCAAATGTATTGGCAACAGTTAAACCATCCACTAGACTGAATGTTCCTCCAACACCATCTATTGTAAAGTCATAGAATGATTGGCTTGAAGAAGTTATATTAATAGTTCCGCTGGTAGCTGAAAGTTTAACCTTACCGCTATTATGTGTAAATGATGCACTATCTGTAAGAGTAAATGTTCCATTAGCTGTAAGCGTTATATCGGTACTAGTAAAGCTAGTGCCAGATCCAGATATAATAAATGTCCCGTTGATAGTTATGAATTCGTCAGATCCATTGAAGTTACCGCCAAACATACTGAAGCCAGAGGTACCACAAGTTATTTCTATTTCAGTTGCTTGAGTTATTGTATCTACGTATCCAGCTTTGATGTCAATTCCTAAAACGTCCACATTAGCATTTAACGTACAATCATTACTATTAGAATCAAATATGGCGACATCGGAAGTCCCTGGAACACTAGCACCACCAGCTCCACCACTCGCAACAGACCAATTAGCTGTATCGTTCCAATCTATACCAATATTTAGAAAAAATCTATCGCTCATTGGAGATACCGCACCCGCACCTAATAAAATTGTTAAAGACATTTGCCTTCCTTAAGATCATACAAGTTCTGTCCATTCCATCGCCGCATAGCTATCGCTTGATCCCACTCCACCAATTTCATCAACCACAATAGCTATTGTGTCTGTCAATGGTGTCGTTGGATGTCCGCCAGCAGAATTTAATGCAAGAGGATATTTGTTTCTAATATCACTTCCAGCGTTACTCTCTCCTTTTGAATAAATAGTTTCAGCTTCAACACCACCGCTTATGCTGGTAACGGTAGTATTTAACTCAACGGAAGAAAAGCTAGAGTTAACATCCGTCCATAATCCACCTGTTAAAGTTGCTCCGTATATAACACGAATCCTAACCGCTTTTTCTGTTGAAAGAAAGCTGAAAGACCTCAATGCAATCAAAGCCCTATTCACAATACTATTTATTGTTAGCTTTGGACGAATAGCTATTAAAACGTTATCTGATCCGCTAACACTTGTTGCTACGATTCCTGTATCGGCTCCAAATGTATTTGTTAAAGTCTCGATGAATCCTGATTCACTCAAAGCAGTGCTAGAATACTCTTCCATTGATCCTGCATTTGTTCCATCAGTAATTAGCTCATATCTAATTGGCAAAAATGAATGCTGAATAAATTGCTCTGTTAGTGTATTTGAGAATAGAAATACATGGGAATAAACAATTCTTCCTGTTATTTCAAATCCAACTCTTATAGACCCTACAGAGCCGCCAAAATCAATAATCATATGTTGTGCTTTTGATATATCGAGTGTTGCCTGAGAGGACCCTGTTCCATCCAATGGATCAAGGTTCCATGCTGATTGCAATACCTCTGTGTTGACAACGCTACCACTTGTTGATGTTCGGTGAACAAGTTTTAATCCGACAGTTCCATCTTGCAATAGAAAGAACCCGTTGTCATCATCATAGCACCCTACGCATCTTTCAAGTCCAGCCAATGGGGATCCTAGCATGAATTTAAATCTAAAAACTTGACCATGCCCTGCTTGATAAGGTATATATACCCTAGATTGCCTTGTGGCTGTATCGCCTACTAACGCGGTTACATTCAGGCTAACTGATGCTTTATTTGCATCATGATTAATCGTTGCGCTACCTACAACATTGTTTTCAAATAGTACGCCCTCTTCATCATATCTAGGAATAGAAGAAAATAATGTTTTTGGCTCTGATGTTCTAAATTCTCCAAACGCTCCAGCAATACCAGCAGAAGGAGCAATAGGCAATCCATTCAGAGTAGAAACATTAATTGGTACATTTCCACCAGCTAAAAAGTTTGCAAGCATCTTCTGATACTGAACAGCAGCAAATTCATGCGTTGCGATATCAGTTGCCCCAGATTCAGGGTATTTAACATTGTCTACCATTCTATATCTTTCTTATATTAAACTTTATTTAAATAAACAAATTACACTAGATGACCTCGTTGATCTTAGCTGCCTCTTCGCGATCCATCTCGCCCATTGCTATTAATTGTTTTCTTCTTTTCTTTCTACCAATGACGCTATTACCAGCAGCACCAACGCCAAGAAGGGAAATCCCACCAGCGACAATAGCTTCCAAGGGGAAACCTGTTGCAGCTCCTCCAAGTTTAGCTGCCTTATTAACGATGCCCATAACTTGTTCTTTATCGATTAATGCACTTCCTTTTATCTCAGCAGCAACTGCTTGAGCAATAAGATCATTAATTACTTTATCTTTTGGGTGATGCTTTTTAATTAGAGTTAAGATCTCAGTCACTTTTTTTTGATTATCATCTACAGCTTTTGAGCTTGCAATAAATGAACATCCACCAAGAATATAAGCCAATACTAAAATCGTAATTACTCTCATAATATTGCCTCTAAAGAATGAGCTACTATTGAATATTTCGCTGCACTTTCATTCCATACCCATGCTGTCAAATCTCTTGTGTCAGCTGTTCCAGATAATGTTGGAAGTGGTGTACTTAATGTTGCTTGAAAATCAGCTCCATCAAATGTAGCTGTTCTTGAGCCAGTCACATCTTGATCGAAAAGTATCATTAATGGTGTGCCGTCTACTATTCCTGTTTTTTGTGTTAATGATAAGCCAACTAGGTTTTGACCCATAGCTATAATAACAGTATCAATATCAGCAGGATCAAACTCGCCTATTGCTGCCGTTATATTTAGTGTTCCGTCTATCGGTTCAGCCGCGACTCCACGAGCATAGTTACTTATCGGTCCACGCGGTGATCGTCTGCCTTTTGGCCTTATATTACCAAATCCTAATTGCCTTCTTGCCATTATATTTTCCTAATATGTATTTTGAAAAATTATTTAGATTCAGCTTCTTTTTTTGGCTCTTCTTTCTTCTGTACAGCCTTTTTAGGAGAAGACTTTTTAGCTTTAGCAGCTTCTTCATCTTCAGCTTGCATTTTCTTTTTAAGTTGAGATTTTAAATTTGCTCTTTCTTCAGATTTCTTTTTATTTTTTTCTTCAGCTGCAATTTCTAATCTTAATTCAGCTTCCTCTTTCAATTCAGCATCACTTTTCATCTTATCATAGCCACAAAACTCCATAGCTTTTCCTACTACAATACCACGATTTGCAACTACATTAGCAAGATTATCTTTTTGATCAGCACTTAATTCTTCGATTTTCATATTATTACCTTCTAAAAAAATAAGGTGCTAAACATATATTTAACACCTAATTAATTACTGATTATTCATTAACGATCAAGAAAGATACGTTAACATTTTTATTGTTATAGATTCTGTTCCAGTTAGTTGCATCTTCAAGCTCAGTGTAAGTCGTAGACTGACCGGCTCTTGAAGCATCTAAATAGCTAAATCCCCATGGGTGAATCAAGTCATTACGTCTTGACCAGATAGTGTTTTGACCACCACCTAAACCAGCTGCTGGAGTTCGATCTGATTCAGAAGGAGTTAACACATTTCCTGAAGCAAGACCAATTACATTTGAGCCAAAAAGCACACATGTATATTTAACTCGGTTTGTAAGAACTTCTCTTGGGAAGCTATCATCAACGATCAATCTTTTGCCCAAATAAGTTTGGAATGTAATATTCTTATTTGAAGGATCAATAGTTTCCGTGATAAGGTTATCAATTTGTAATCTTGCATGCAATTGAGAATGCATACCAATAGCAACGATATTATCTTTACTATCACCTTTTAACTGCAATGTATTAACAACATTCGTGTTGCTGATACGTTCGCCTGCTAAAATAGGAGATGCAAGGTCATTCGAAACGTCTAATGTAAAGTCAGAACTATCATTAGCTACGTTATCATTTAACAAACCTAAAAGAGTACTAATAACTCTTGACTCAATTACAGTCGCCCAGTAAAAACCGATTCGGTTTGTAATGGCATCAATTGCAGCCTGACCACCTAATTGCAAATCTTCAGCAATATCCATTACAGACCAAGACTGGTTCATAACAGCTAGACGGAAATCTTGTTCAGCAGAATCAATTTTATTCGGAGTTGACGTTGATGCTGAGTCATCAGAATAATTTGGTTCTGGAGTTCCTAGAGGGTTAAAGTTTGTAGTTGTACCAGTTTGACCACCTGGTGCTATCATTGTCTGTAACAATGAACTTGGTACAGCGATTCCAGATTGAATAAATCTGTTTTTTCTTACTTGTGCTTCTTGGGCCAATCTAGCGAACGTATTTGGTTCGTAGATATCGGCTAATTGTACTACTGCCATTTTGCTTCCTTAAAAAATAGTTTTTTCTTTTCCAGCAAGTCTTTCATACTCAGCAGGATTTTCCCTTGCTAATTGAACTTGCTCGAGCGAGTTATAATCGCTCATTTTATTTTTTACGGCACTGCCTTTTGATACTTTACCACCAGTAGCACCGCCGCCAGAAGCATTATTTATTGTAATTATGTCACTAAAATCATCATTTGCAATAAAATCTTTTTCCAATTCATCAATTGTCATTGTGCTCACAAGTCCTTCGGCATCCACCACTCTTGTTTGAGGCGTATCTCCATCGAAATCTGCTTGTAGCCTTGCTTTTATGTGAGGCAATAATACTTTTGGTTTTTTTGGATTCAGTTTAACAGCCAAGTTCATAGCTACATTATCGACTAGAGCTGTCTGTATAAATGATTTGTGCTTTCCGATTGTTCCTTCATAACCTTCAATCAATGTGGCTTTCTCGTTTTTAAACGATTTTTCCAAATCTTCGAATTTACCAGAATTCTTAAGATCGTCGTTTTCTTTAGTCTTAGCGTCTGACTCGTACTTTCTAAGTTTAGCTTCAGCTTTCTTTCTTCGATCAACTTCGTGAACTTTTGCGCTTTTTAATGCCGTAACATCAATTTCTTTGGGTTCTGGTATTCCTTCTACATCTAAAACATATCCATCGTCACTGGACGAATACATTGATTGCTGTGATTCTTCCATAGAATCGAATTCATCTGAAGATAAGTTAAACTTTAACATAATCTTTTACTCCATTAATTTTCACCAGTACTACTGGTATTGTCTTCACCACCGTTTGGCAAAGTGTCCGTCTGTTTCTGTTCTAACAATTTTCTTTCTTCTTCTTTTCTTCGGTCTAATTCTTCTTGAATAAGCTTGTCATCCTCAAATGCTAATCCGCTTTTCTTTAAGGCTGTTCTGATTTCAGGCGTACTGATAATTCCAGATAACCATTCTTCCAGCAATTGTCGTCTTTCTTCTGGACTCATTGTTGCCAAATCAAATTCAGTTGGTAATTCAAATTTAATATCATCTTCCGGAGCACCAACAAATTGTGCTGCCCATACAAATGCCTTCTCAATAGCTTCTGAGACATTTTTAGCGGTGGAAGCAAGGATGCTATTTTCTGCTGATTTTTCCATGTTAGCCTCTGTAGCAGTTCTTTCCACTGTTGTAGGCTGGATCAACTTAGCACCCAATGCTATCATTTGACCCTCTTTTAGCTTCATAGCTTCAAAAGGCATCGTATTTGGAAGCGGTTGTAATAATGTTGCTGTACCGCCTTCAGGTAAAGGAACTGATACTCTTGAACCAAGCTGTACCTTTCCTCCCTTAAAATATTCATCTACCCAAGATTCAGTTAACCCTGAAAATACTGGAGTAGGTTGACCGACAATAAATGCCGATTCTTCGTAATCAGCACTATTTCTATAATGGGCAATATTAATTGCTGCAATATCGTACATTGGAGGAAAATCAATTTCTGGGTCATTATTTTCTGATCCAACAAATGTAAATGGGATCTCATTAAATGGATCGCCATCTGAATTTTTTGGAATATATTCTTGCATCGCTCTAAAGTCTTGGAATTCTTTTCCAGTTGCTTCATCGACAACAGTTGTTTCTCTAAATATTCTGACTCTATATTCGTCATCATCATCTAGATCAAGGACCCTATATTGCTTTTCAAATTCTTCCGTGAATCCATCGTCATCTATTGGGAACTCTTCTTCAATAACCACCAAAGAAAGAACTATTAAAGCTCCCCTGGTTTTTACTCTCCAATTAATAATAGATAATGGATGGTATTCAATTATGGTTGGCCTGACATCTCCACTTTTAAGTTGAGCTACAGTTGTGGCATCGTCAGTATTTGGGTAATCGGTCAAAAGTCCAGCTCTACCGAAACTCAATACATCAGTATTCAATTTCTTGGCTTCTTGCATTAATGTATTGAATCCATTAACATTAGCAATCATTGGCTCAAGTTGAGGCGGAAGTTTTATTAATGGTTTTCTCATAAAAACCTGACCATTTAATCCAGTCAATGTTCTTCTGGTAACATTGTAAAAAACAGCTCTCTCTAAATAAGCTGCATATCTATTTGTATTTTCTTGTGAAACATCTGCCTTATTTGGCTTAGGTAGGTATGTTTCTTGTTTTAATTTAATTTGTTTTTCACCTTGAAGGCAGTCGTCAATCAGTATATATATTGATGACATTTCGGCCAACGTGTCTAATTTATCATCTACTGCCATAGTTTTATCCTATCAATAAGCATAAGTAACTTCGATTTTACTAGCTATTCTGTTAAGTGAGGATAACACTTTATATCTGATAGCATCCCATATATGCTCTTCTGAGTCAGTATCGACGTCATCTAACTCTTTTTCGTCCCTGGCAAGAAATGGAATGATCTCTAAAGATGCACTGCAAATATTCATAAAATAAAATCCTTGGCCTTCTTCTCTAACGGACGATTCTAATCTATCTCTGAACAATTGGAACCCATTTTTTCTAGACCCTTTTGTTTTATCAGATTTAGTCCACCTGACTCCGTAATCTTTCATTTTCTTTTCGATTGTTTCAACATCCGATTGCAACGTTTGGCCGATCTGATTATCAGCTGGTCCTGGCCAAACTTTTCCTTCAATCCAATTTTGTTTTTTAAGCATAGCCTCAATCTCAAGTATGCCTCTAGCTATATCTGGAGCCGACATCTTGATACCTCTATTCGTACCAATCTCATCGGTTCCATACCATTCATAAATTTGAATTATTGTTCCTTTTGGTGGGCAAAACATATCTCCGTCTGGTAATCTAACAGCTTCACCATTTGCTTCTGCAAACCAGCATACAGAAAAAGGATGGCTCGATCCCCAGTCAAAAGATCTGTCGACTCTCCAATTTGATGGAACTCTAAATCTTTGTTTAACATGAACTTTATCTCGCCATAAATCATCGAAGCATCCACCTGAAGCATGATCCCAAGAACCATATAACCATGCAGCTCTTTTATTTGGATCGCTAATATTTTCAAGTTCAGCAATGTAAGCCGGTGATAAATATTTGTTTTCTTTATAAGAGCTAAATATGGCAACTTGCTTGTGGGTGTAATCTTCTTTTTGCTGAGTCTGTGGATTAAATACTTTTGTTGTCTTTTTTACGAAAACACCTATTGGGGCTGCATCAATATACTTCCTCTTGACCCAATTTCTACCTGGTCCACTTGGATTTGTTGTGGAGAAAAACTTTAATGGAATCGGAGGCAATGGTTTTTTATCTGGCGTTAAATATTCACCTGTTTTTCCATCTCTAGGAGTATCCGCTTCAGGATCAAAAGAGCATCTGTTTGTAGATTTCATTAAGTCATAAAATTCAGAAGTAGGCCACTTGGTTAACTCATTGAATCCAATAAATGGCAATTCCCATCCGTGGTATGAATCATAGTCACTTACCTTCTTAGCATGTCTAAATAATAACTCTTCACCAGTAGGCCATACCCATTTGTATTCAGAAACAGATGCTTTAAATACAGCACCGTCATCAAACTTTGAAAAGAACTTTTTTGATTGAGCTACAAGGTCACTAAGGTTTTTAAATTCTCTATCGAATATGACACCCTTCATAAACTGACCATACCCAAGACCAACATGTTTTCTGAAGTACATTAACTGAGTAGCTGACTTACCACCTCCCCTTGTACCATAAAACAATGTATCATCTGCTCTTGAATCAATAGCGAACTCTTGGGAAGTATCCTTTATAGGCTCCCATACTACCTTTACGTTGTCTGGTATTTTAACCGACATCTTCTATCTCCACTTCAATGTCATCTAATGAACCGTCCATTAACTTTTTTGAATGTGTGGCTAATTTGTTTTCATAGTCTTCATCGGTATCACCATTTCTATGAACAATCATAACCGGTGATTGATGGTGATTTATTTGTACATTAGTAATAGGTTCGGCTTTTTTAATGTAACCATTTATTTCAGCATACATTTTTCCAGCTTTCAATCTGTCATCCATTAAATTTCCATGGCTTCTAAATATAGCTAGTAATTCTGCATTGAAATCATCAAACTCTTTGTCTCCAGATGAAGCAACTCCAGCTTCTTCTTGTATGCCTTCTTCAATTCTTATGAATTCTTTTTTGCATTCAATAACAAGTGGGTCTTCCATCCATTTTAGATATATATCAGATGCTTTAGTTCTACTGCCAAGGACTTCTATTGCAGCGAAAAATGGGTCTTGTTTTTTTGCAATAAGCATCGCAAACATTTTCTTATTTGTTGTCTCTGCATCGTCTATAATTTTTGGTGGCTCTTCATTTTCCATTATGCTGCCTCGATTAAATACTCTAGATAATCTTCTGCTATTGCTTTATCTACAATTAAAGACGAGTCAAGCCATATAATATTATCACCAGAATCGTCAACGATAAGGCCACTATCAACCATTCCATCATCAATCGCTTTAGTTCCTGCATTAAAATTTGCCTTATCTCTTCTAGCATTTTTTCTAAAAAAAAATCTTCGTTCTATCTTAACTTGTGTGAAAGGAATAAATTCTCTGTCCATCAAATCTGGTATGTCTTTTCTGAATGCTACGTATGCAAGGAATCTGAATCTTTTTGTTATCGGTGCCTTGATTTGCCATTTAAGTTGCTTATTTGGCCTGAGTTCAGCTGGTGGCATTGGGAGAATAACACGATAGCTCATCATTTTTCTACCCTTCCTTTTAGTCCAGCCACATCAGCCTTGATGTCACTTAATGATAATATAACAGTCTCACTACTTTTTGTCATTTTATCCATTAGTTTTTCAAATTTTGAATCCGATCTTTCGTTGGCATCATTTATTCTTTTATGAAGTTCTTTGAAATCTGCCCTATTTTCTGTTTCGTGATTAGCATCTCTTTTTTCATTTTCTTGAATTTGTTTATTATGATTTTCAAGCTCTAAAGTTATTTCGCTTTTATTAGCATCGAACTTTTTGTCGAGTCTTCCGGCTGTATTGGTTATAATCGATTTAACTAAATCCAAAGTCTCCACCTTACAAGTTTCCGAATCTTTCTTCATTTTTTTTTCTAATTTAGCATCATCCGCTTGCCATTTTTCTTTCATTTTGAGGACAGCATATCCCCACAGAATTGCACCTAATGGACCAAGAGTAGTCATGGCCCATTCGAACATTGTCCATCCTTGCTGCGAAGGATCGGCCATTAATCATCCTTATTTTTATTTTTAAGGAAATTAATCGATATAAAGTTAAGAATTCTCAATATGACATTTAAGATCTTATCATCTGTTTTTGTGGGTGTTAAAGCTGTAATTGCACTTGATGCAGCGATCACTCCTGTGACTGCTAATGCCCAATCTTGCCAATTTTCCATAACGTACCTTTCCAAATATAGTTAATTTACTATATGGATGATACAAGATGTTGTGTTTAATGCAAGTCAAAGAGAAGACAGCCTGATAAATGAGAGTAAACCAGGCTGACTGCCATTTTAGAAAGGATGACCAGTTGGTTCTGGTCAATAGGTATTGTACGCTAAATATGGTATTTAGTCAATATTTTCATCTACTTGTTGTGTTTTTGCCATCATTTTAACCTTTGTGTCGCTTTTTTTCGCTATTTTTTGCATTTTTCGTCTTGCATGCCTATTTAATCCAGAAAAACCTTTTTTAACGTCAAAATTATTGTATCCGCCTGAATCACTTCCAGGTTTATTATTAATCATTCCGATATCAACGGCTTTTTCCTGAATCTGCTGACGGACATCAATATTTTTGTGACAATTTAGCCTAAAGCTTTTTTGCTCTTCAGTTTCCTTCATTTGATTCCGCCTTTTTTAAATGGTCAAGAACTTCTTCAAGATCGTACCTCCAGCATTTACCTACAAGAAATCTTGGGAAATCTTTATCTGTTTTTATCATTGCATAAAAAACAGGTGGACTTGTTTTAAGGTAAACCAGAAGCTCTTTGGTTGTAAGGCACTTTTCATCAATATCATTCATTGATATGGTCCTCCATCTTAACATGGCATAATGAACATAGGCCTCTTCTTTTCTCAATTGCCTTCATCTTGATATGATCACATGTACCATTCATTATAAAAAGTAATGTATTTATTTTATTGGTCAAAGATAATAATGAATCTTCTAACTGTCTGGCTAATTTTTTTTCTTCTGGGTCCACAAGATTTCGTGCTCCTCTATAAGATTTTTGGACATTCATTATCATATATATTACCTTTCGTTCAATCTTTTTAATATCAAATCATATTGCAGTTTGCATTCGACTTCTTCCCTATAATACTTAGAATGTTTCAGATCATATTGAGATTTATATAATGTTATATCAATCCTATACCTAATGTCCGTTTCGTTATCCTCTGACTCCTTCATAAGAACTTCTCTTATCTCAGAACTTCTTATTATTTTACCTGGCCATACTTCTGTAAATTCTCTACTCATTTTTTTTCTCCAATAATATCAATCTATCCTCAAGATTATTGACCTTCTCAATCAATACTTTTATAATATTTATCTCTTCGCCAAACTCGTCTGAATCTAAAATTAATTTTATTTTTAATTCTTCAGTTACCTTTGCCATCTTTTTCCCTTTCAATTTTAAAATATATAAAAAACTGATCACCTTTACCAAAGTCTTCAACTGTATTAAGCCTTAGATGCTCTAGGTCATTACTCCAAGTTCCTACCTGACCATATGCCTGTAATAATTTATCTTTTGCATATTCGGCAATGTCAAGAAGTATTTCGTTTTTCATTTTTACATGCTCCTTCCAATCATCCGTCATTTTTCTTCCAGTGCGTAAATCCTTTTTGATTGGCTTAAAACTATTTTTTCATAATTATCTAAATCTTTTTTCCATTTATCTTCATGAGATTTATATACTTCAATTTGTTTTT
>NVTD01000020.1 GCA_002401445.1 Candidatus Wolfebacteria bacterium
AACATTCACTTGAGTGAATGTTTTAGGCCCTATCGTCTAACGGTTAGGACACAAGGTTCTCAATCTTGTAACCGGAGTTCGATTCTCCGTAGGGTCACAACGCGTTAAAAAGACCGGACTTCTCCGGTCTTTTAGCGTTGTGAAAGCGCAGGCATATGCGCGTTTGAGCCATCTGGAGATGGTGAAAGGCGCGCATGCCGAGCTGGGGTCGCGGAAAATTTCAGTCAAGAAATTTATCTGTGACTACATAGAATATGTATGCGAAGCATTCATTATGCGCGCACAATCATACTAAGTGACTTGTGACCACATAGACATGTATGCGAAGCACTCCAATTTCACTTTCTCACCCAATAGGGTCAAAAATACAGCCCTCTCCACAGAGAGGGCTGTCCGTAGACAAGATAACGTCGCGCGGGTGGACCGTGCCTTGGTCGGGACTAGCGTAGGCCAGCTAACGATATGACGAACTTACTTTATCACACAAACTAAAAAAATACAGCCCTCTCCAGAGAGAGAGCTGTCCATAGACGAGGTAACGACGCGAGAGTGGACCGTGCCCTGGGAGAACTTAGCGAAGGCCAGCGAGCAAGTACCTAAAAATACTATAGCATATACATGTAAGAAGTACAGCCTCTCCTTAGTAAGGAGAGGCTGTACTTCTTACAGTGTTGAGGAGGAAGCATTAGAAAAGGCTGCGCTTTGAAAGTATGCCTCACACTCTCTTAATATAGTCATTGTTCAGTCTTTGTCAAAAAAAACCACCTCCCAGAGGGAGGTGGTATTGACCGGAGTTCAGCTGGAGTCAGATCACCCTCCTTGGGGACCTACCTCTACCGAAATCATGTTTTCAGAAGTTCAATAGTATCATTGATACTTTGATCGAACGTCCTATCGTTTTTGTATGCTCCTTGAAGCCAGGGAGGTAGTCCATTATAAAGCAATCCATTTGTCCTAAATTGCTGAGAGATAAAGATCGTAACACCTCTATCCCCTGTTCCACGGATATTTCTCCCGCGAGCTTGCAAGGCCTTCGCAACAACTCGCCAATTCCATATAGCCCAGCGTCCTCGTCCAAATCGCCTCTCCTCAAACTGTGAAGAAGGCGAGTGTGGATTTGGATAGCCAGGGCGGAAATAGAATATGACTGGAGCCGTCTTACCAGGAAGATCAATCCCCTCTGCATAGTTGGCCGCCGTACCAACAAGTATGTCGCCTCCACCATCGCGAAACTTGCCAGCTGACTCACGGGCAGTTGAACCATTCCCGTAGCTCAAAACATTCAATCCTGCCTCGCGACAGAAATCATATGTCCTATCGCGCTCCACATTGGAGATCGTGACAACAAGCACTCGATGCCCTGCATCTCGAAGTTTGACCGATGCTGCGGCGATCTTGCGAATCACTTTATTTCGATCTCGAGTGGTGGACTTACTTTTGGCAAGATTTGGAGTATCAGTTGGCATAAACAATCGAGTGCGTCTATTTGAAAATCTCGATTTCATACGAAGACAGTCAAGCTTGAGTCCAGTTATAAACTCAAACACACGATTATCCCCAATGGTTGCTGAAAGCAACACTGTAGTCTTGCCGAGCATCTTCGCAATGAGAGGCTTCACGTGATATCCGCATACCGTCAGTCGATATGTTGAGTTTCCCGAAGACTGCTTATTGCCCTCCTCAACCAAAACTTCACCGTATGTGTAGTCAAGTTGAGGACGATTTTTAGGAGCTAGTGAGAATTTCATTCCACGTAGATACCTCTTCAAGTCGCGGATCAAGACTTCTAGTCTTTTGAAAGATTCGCTATTTACGCGAGCCTCGACCGCTGTCTCACCTACCCACTCGAGCGTTTCCGCATAGAGCTTCTCCGTATTTATTAACTCCAACTTAGTTAGAAGATTAATCAGATCCGCATCGCTAAGTAATTTTGGTAGTCTCGGCTCACCGTTCTTCTTCACAATACGAACCATTGCAGAACGAAACTTCTTGAGTGATGCCGTTTGTGAAGAACTCATCGATTGAAGAAGTTCAACTCCACGCTGTAAATGCACGTCCGTGATTGAGTAGGTCAGAACGCTGCGAATTGAATCGGCGAGTCTGTGCGCCTCGTCAACGACTAGCACCTCAGGTTGCTCGAATTCATGTCCGAAGACATATGAGAAAAGATAGAAGGCCATTGTGCAGAGAATAATTTTTCCTTTCTTGGCCTCGTACTTTGCCTGAAGATAAGGACATGGAACTGCCTTCTCCTCATGAGTATCCCCTGTTTTTTGATCGACGCGGTGAGCACATTTTTGTAAGAGCGAGCAAGGCACATCGTGAGCACTTGGTCTGTCATCCTCTCCATAGTAGAGGCATTCATGCTCATTTCTTCCATAAATAACACTAACGTCATCAGGAAATTCCTCAGCAATCTGCTGAAGAACTGTCTTATTGGGAACAATCCAAAAGACAGGAGTTGTTGAATATTCTGCTGCGGCTTTCAGAATTGCTAGCTCCACAGCTGTCTTTCCTGCACCTGTTGGTGCCTCGATTATTGAATTTCCATGCTCTGATACAAAATCGAGCATACTTTGTTGATCTGCTCGCATTGTCTGGATAGTACTCGTCCGTGGAAAATGCGTGGCAAGCCCGCTCAACCAGAGAGGCTTCTGATAGTTCATTCTCATAATTTTAATGTTCAATCCTCACAACATTGTGAGTATTTCCTAAGAGAGTGATATCATGCTTTTGGTCACTTGTCAAAAAAATAACGACTACGCGTACGCGCAGCCGTTGAATAGTCTACCCAACCTTACCTAAGTGTGCGGAAGTACTCCGAACCTCAGTAAAGAACAGACGAGTGAATAACTTATAGCATGTTGTGGTAGGTATGTCAAAAGATAATAGCCCTCCACCGTAGCGTAGGGGTATCTCGCAGTAAGTAGTAGATTTTTAGCTCAAATCTAGAGAGCTGGAGTTTTGTATTCCAATGTATACAACGATTATATTTAAAAAAAGCGCGGTCTCGTAAGAGACCGCGCACCGCACACTGGACTTCGTCACTACACCGCAGAGAAGTTCACCTAGCACTACTAGACACTTCTGTACGGCAAAAAGTAGTCGCTTGTTTGATCCTACGCCGCGACACTGTCAATTTCATCTTTCACGGCTTTCTCTCAACCTCCTCGTCTGGTTTGGTCGTCTCGATAACATCAAGACCGATCCTCATTTCACACTCCGAAGTATGTGCCTCGACATCCGACTCCCTGACCTTTTCCCAAGATTCCACCGTGAAGATTCCGTAGGTTCCCTTCTTGGAGGGGCGGTAATCACCTAGTCCGCTCGTACGCCCGGCCGCCTGAAGTACATCAGCGATAACCTGCTGAGTAACCGACTCGACACTTAAGTTGATTCGAAGAATAACGTCAAATTCCCACTCCGTAATCCGAGGACGACTAATATTGACAGCAATTGAGTTTGCACCACTTGCCATCACTCCACGTCGTGAATCTGCGATCCACGAAACGGTGCCCTTTCCCTCATGTTCGAAGTCCCGTCCACCTTTTGAAACTGAGACCATTCCGGTCCCCTTTCGCCGATTAGTGAACAGAAGACTCTGTCCTACTATATTACAGAACCCAGGCAACTTGCTGCCCGTCGCCGTCGATACCTTAGTCTTGCCGCCGCCGAGTTTGACCTCGCGTCCAGCAAGTACCATTGCGGAGAACAGATTGTCAGTTGGAATACCCATGTTCCCATCCTCGTCAACATATAGCTTACGGGCACAGACCTGAACGACCGCCGACTCCGTGTCCTTGGGTTGGGGTTTTTTGGTCCGAAGTCCCTCAAGGACTTCGGGTGTCATTGGGTTCAGAAGGAGATTCGTCTCTCCGACACAATGAGCACGAACGAACACAATGTTCGCTTTTGACAGGGTGACTGACGAGCCACCATTACTATTTTCAGACATTTTTTACCTTGGTTTTTGTTTCGAGTTTCTAAGGTTCAGTGTTAAATACCTAATGTATGAAACTAACCTAATTCGAGGCTACCATATATATCAATGTCCGTCAACTCCCTAAACCAAGGACGCCGACATATGGGTTTTTTGCTTTATATTTTAATCTACTAGCAGTAAGGTAAGTTTTACCAACGTAAATTTAGGGCACCTCGCACAGAGTGTCAGCGTCATTTTATTGACAAACGTCAATATATCTATATAGTACATGGAACATCCTTGCTGTACTTGGGTACACCACCCTAGTCCCGCGTCAACCCCGGTTCGGAGCAGGTGTTCGTAAGAACACCTGCTATTTTTTACCTCACCTTCCACGCGTCGTCCTGTCTCACCAACAAATCAGGAGCATCTTCTGGATGTAGCATTATTTTCTTTACAACTTTCTCCAGCCGAACAGATTGCGAACCTTTTATTAAAACCAGATCTCCCTTATCAATAGTGCTTTCTATAAATTCCCCAGCATCTGCCTCATCGTCCGCAACATATATTGACGCCTCCGACATACCAGCTTCGTTCGCAATACGAGCAATAGTCTGAGCTCTCAACCCAACAGTCACAAGAACATCGCAAGATTTAACAGCAAGCCTTCCGACAGCCTTGTGTGCCTCTACAGAATATGCTCCAAGCTCCATCATGTCTCCAATAACTGCAATTCTCCGTCCAGAGACCTCTGTTGTTTTTAATGTATTCAATGCTTCCGAAACAGCAACTGGGGATGAGTTATACGTATCATCTATTATCGTGGTTCCATTCATTCCCTCCACTAATCTCATGCGTCCTCGTGTTGTGGTTAGTGATCCAAGTGCATCTGTAATGTGTTCACTGGATAGTCCACGGACAATACCTACAGTAAACCCCGCCAAGGCCGTATACACATATCCCCTTCCGATAGTTCCTGTAATGCGCAACTGCGAAATAGTATTCTCTGTTTTTACTTTGCACTGTACACCAGCTGGAGTTTTTACCCTTTTCCCTCTTTTATAAAATGCATGGATTAGTGACGCTCGTATGTGTGTATCATTATCAATACCATACGTAACTACTGATGCTTCTGTCATCTCGCTTAATGCACTAGTTCTCTCGTCGTCGCCATTTAATATGAGTACACCATTTGGCTTTAGTGCTTTTACCAAAAATGCCTTCTCTCTAAATATTGCTTCTGGAGAATCGAAAAATTCAACGTGCACAGGCAATTCACCGATCCACGTCACAACTACAATATCCGGTGATAGCCATTTTCCTGTTTTCTCAATATCTCCAGGTCGATCTGCTCCAATTTCAAGAACAAGAACTTTCGGATATGGTTGTCTAAATAATATTAAATCTATTCCACTTACAATATTTTTCACCCAACCGACTACACTATTCCACGCATTGGGTCGTCCTAATATAGTCAGTGGTATTCCAATCTCGCTATTAAAACTTTTTTCACTTTTTCTTACATGCTCACTGTCCGCAAGTACTGCGTATATAGCATCCTTTGCACTTGTCTTTCCCACACTACCAGTTACAGCAATAATACGCGGTTTGTATTTTCTCAAAATCAAACGCGCTTCTATCTCTAAAATTGCTACTATTATTCGTTTAAATAGATCTTTCATGACATCGGTCTACCTATCTGGGGGAATATCATAATAATTTATCAAAAAGTCAGTTGTGTCAATGAAAGGATGTGTCAGAGTTTGTGAGGCATACCTGGCACCCTTTGGATGGATAGTATACAAGAGCACCAAGAACTCTGGCTCATAGGCGGGGAAATACCCAAAAAATGAATGCAGGAATCTATCATCATAGTATCCTCCGCTTGGACTGGCGATCTGAGCCGTACCAGTCTTTGCAGCAATACTATATCTGTCATTTGCCACACTACCGCCCAATAGTGCCGTATCAACAACCTCAACTAGCATCCTCGTAATCTCCTCGGACGTCTCTGGTTTAATAATACTTCTGCCAACACGAGGAGTTATTTTTTTATTGAGTCCAAATTTCTCATCTATCTCTATCATTAGATGTGGTGTTATCATATTTCCTCCATTCGCCAGTGCGGAAAGCGCGCGCACTGTTGCGATTGGCGTGAGTGCTATACCTTGTCCAAATGACGCAGTCGCAAGCTCAATATCTCTTGGACTATTTAAATTGTTTACCAATCCCGCAACCTCATGAGGTAGATCAATACCTGTCTCATCACCCAAGCCAAATTCTTTCATATAGTCTGCAAATATATCATGCCCAACCTCTTGGAACACATGTACAACACCTGTGTTTAGTGATTGATTTAGTACTTCCTGCATAGATACCGTACCTCTTCCTTTGCCATCATAATTAGATATAGTTGATTGATTAAGTTCAACTGACCCAGAGTCATAATAGGTGTCCTCTGCCGTAACCGCTTTTGTGTCTAAACCAATAGCCATGGTAATCGCCTTAATAATGGACCCCATCTCATAAACATCCTCAACAATTGGATTTGAGAAAACTGATACATCATCGACACTTCGGAAATTATTAACATCAAACGTTGGGAGTGAAGCCAAGGCGTATATAGCTCCCGTCTTTGGATTAATGATCACTCCACCAGAACTAGTCGAGCTCCATTCGCTCTCAATTTCACCTAGCTTACTTTCCAAAAATGCTTGAACTGATGGTTCAATAGATAGCACAATATCACCCTCTTCTGAGAACTCCTCCTTTTTAATAATTTTGTCTATGCTTCCAAATATTTCAGCGAAAAAATTAACATACAGAGACTCGCTCTCTCGCTTTAACACATCGTTATAGTATCTCTCAAGTCCATATTGTCCTCGCAATTGATCATCATTAAAGCTTACAAACCCAAGAGTCTGCGCTCCGGTGGATTTTCCTGGATAGTATCGCCATCTCTCTCTATATAATTGCACTCCATCCAATTCCAATTTCTCGATTGCTGTGGCAGTTTCCTCATCGACACGTTTTCCAATTTCCTCATATGGATCATCAACTTTCCCGGCTTTATATAAAAAGGCTCCACGATCCACTGGGTATACATCATTTAGTGATTCAAATGTTTTCCTTGGATTTACTATTTCACTTGGATTCATTGATAGAACATACCCAGATTTTAGAGTTGCAGCAGATACACGGTCTCCGTTTCTGTCTGTGAAGAATATTGATCCTCTGCTGAATATATTATCATTCGATCGTATGTACTGCTTGTCAGCCTTCATGCTGTATGATTCTCCACGAACAATCTGTACTTGGTATAGCCTAGCACTTAAAAAGACTGCAATGATAAACACAGCAGCCGATATAATACGTATTCGTGTCAAAAAATGTGATCTCATGGTTAGAATTTGAGCATTTTATTCAAATGCGAGACTTCGGAGCGTTTCTTAGTAATCAAGAACTACCCCCAGATGTGTTCTAGAAATAAATTCCGTGTCCTTTGCCGCAATGAATCCTTGTGATTCTGCATAGGTCAGAGTGATAGCATTTTTACTATTGATATACTCGAACTCAAGCTCACTTACTTCTGCGCGTAAATCCCTAATAGTATCCTCCGCTGTTTGTCTTTGAACAACTTGCAACACAGCAGAATTTACAAAATACATATAGCCAGCAAACAGAATACCAAAGACAATTGCAAGTATGCAATAAAGTCTCTTTATGTGGTTTGTTATAATATCATGTATCATGTTTAATTTCTGTGGTGTAATTTTAAAGTTTCTCTAAAATTCTAAGTTTTGCACTACGTGCTCTCGGATTATTTTTCAATTCAGTTGACCCAGGGGTTATTGGTTTTTTGGTTATAAGTTTTGCGACCCCATCTTTTGCCATATCTCTAAAATAGTTTTTAACGATACGGTCCTCTTTGCTATGAAAAGCGATTATTGCTAACCTACCGTGGGGCTCTAATCTTTCAAATCCTTTTCTCATGCCATCTTTCAGGCTTTCAATCTCATCGTTGACTGTAGTCCTCAGAGCTTGAAATGTTTTTGTTGCTGGATGTATTCTCTTATGTTTGTAAAAAAATGGTACTGAATCTTCTATTACTTTTACTAAATCAAATGTTGTTTTAATTGGTTGTTGTTTTCTGGCATCTACAATTCCTTTTGCAATTCGTCGTGAGAAACCTTCATCACCATATCCATATATAATGTCTGCAATGTTTTCCTCATCCCAGGTATTAACAATTTCCTGTGCTGTCAGTGTGTACTCATCAGGTGAATCCGCAAATGTCATCAGTAGAGGTTCGTCGTGTTGAAATGAGAATCCCCGCTGTGAATTTTCCAATTGGTTTGAACTAAGGCCTAAGTCAAAAAGTATCTTGTCTACCTTTTTGATTCCCAGAGTATCTAGTGCTTCATCGAGGTTTCTGTAATTCGTTTCAACTGTCGCGGCCGTACATCCTGCCTCGGCAACAACTTTTGTTGTTCGTTTTAGAGCGTCAAAGTCAGCATCGAGTGCAATTATCTTTACATCTGCGTCCAACGCTTCACATACTGCTCTTGCATGTCCTCCGCTTCCAGCGGTTCCATCTAAATAGACATCACCAGGTTTCAAATCCAAGCCGTCGATCACCTCATCAAGAAGAACTGATATGTGCATAGTCTAAAGTGCCCCGACATTACTTAATTTTTCTGCTAAAGTATTCGCTTGTTTTTCGACACGGTCTTTATATTTCTTCCATGAGCTGTCATTCCAGATTTCTATCCTATCCTGTACTCCTATCACTATTGCTTTATTTTTAAGATTTGCACGTTTACGTAAAAAGTCTGGAACAAGAATACGTCCGATCGAATCGACGTTCACCTCTGTTGCTCCTCCAAACATATATCGATTAAAACTTCGTGCATCCGATCCGAGCATGCTTGCCTGTGACAATTCTCCAGAAATTTTTTTCCATTGTGATTCAGTAAATGCAAACAAACAGCCATCTAGTCCTGGTGTCACAACAATCTTCTTCCCCATTTCTTTTCGAAACTTTGAAGGAAGCGATAGTCGATTTTTATCGTCAATCGTATGTGTGTATTCACCAATCAGCATGACCCACTCTTATTAAGAAAATATATAGATCCCCCATATAGGGGGATACAATATACTTGTTGTTTTTGGTAGATAATTTCATAAAGATATTACTTACCACTTTCTCCCACTTGATTGCTAGTATATAACACTTCATCCCACTCTGTTAATAAATCTTGTGGATAAGGTGTGCTCAAGAAAACCCCGACGGCGTAGCCGTCGGGGTTTTCTTGAGCTTTTAATTTTCGTCTCGTCCACTGTCAATGGTCAATAGTCACCTGTCAATCGTTACTTCTTACTCCTTTGGTTTTACCAATGGAAATATCTGAGTATCTCTTACAGGTTTATTTGATAGAAATGCAAACACTCGCTCGCTCATTCCATAACCACATGTTGGTGGCATACCATGCTCGAGTGCTTCAACAAATTCAAGATCCGCCATCTGTGCTTCTGGATCCCCTGCATCACGCATTGCTTGTTGTTCTTCAAATCGTGCTCGCTGATCAAGTGGATCATTCAACTCGCTATACCCACGACCAAGTTCACTCCCAGCAATAATTGGTTGGAAATGCTGCGTGATGTTTTCGTTTGTTGTATCTCTTTTTGCAAGAGGTGCAAGTTCTGCAGGTAATCCAATCAAAAATCCTGGACCAGTAATTTGTTTACGGCAATATTTCCACAGAGTATCAATCGCTCTGTTTTTATTAAATCCATCACGAGCATAATCAATGTTCAAGTCTTGCAGTTTTTTCTCTATCTCTTCAAATGTTGCAGTACTAATATCAACTCCAGTCTTGTCTTCTATTGTGTCTCGATAATCATATCTTTTCCATTCTACTCCGAGATCGACATCAAACTCACCTATGGTGAATTTCTGCGTTCCAAATGCCTCTTTAGCAATGTGTCTATACAATTCAGTTACCAGCTCCATTCCATCTTCATAATCAGCATATGCCCAATAAAACTCCATTTGAGTATAATCCTGCAAATGCTCTGCTGACATTCCTTCATTCCTAAATATACGTCCAATCTCGAATGTCTTTGGAATACCAGAAACCATCAGTCTTTTTTGCCAAAGTTCACCACAGGATATTCGTAAATATATATCCATATCAAGAGCGTTGTGATGTGTCTTAAATGGCTCTGCATCTGCGCCACCAGTAGTAACCTCAAGAATAGGTGTTTCTACCTCAAGAAAATCGCGCTTTACAAGGAAGCTACGTACAGCACTCCAAAACCGTGATTTTTGTTCTACCATTTCGCGAACCTCGGAATTCATTAGTATATCGAGATATCGTTTACGTAGACGCTCCTCAGTGTCCTTAAATCCAGACCATCCATCAGGTAGCGGCAATAGGCTTTTTGTTAGTATTTTCCATCCACGTACAGCAACAGTTGGCTCACCACGCTTTGTTGTAAACAGAGTACCTGTGATTTCTATAAAATCCCCAATATCAATAGTGGAGCTAAATAGATCAAAATGTTCAGCATCCATTTCATCGCGCTTCAGTAACCCTTGAAATGAATCTGTTCCGTCAAATATATTGAAAAAATGTAGTGCTCCTTGACCACGAAGTGCCATGACGCGTCCTGCAATGATCACCGATTCGTTAGAGCTCTCCAGTGCATCAAAATCTCCACGTACTTCTTTTATAGTATGTGTTCGTGCACTTGCTGCAGGATATGGATCGAGCCCTGCTTTCTTTAGTTTTTCTAGTTTTTCTAAGCGCACTAAGCGCAACTCTTCAAGTGAGGCCATAGAAATATTTTAACAACTATTAATAAAAAAGTCCCCATAAATGGGGACTCGGAGAGCTTCGCTCTACGCTATACTCACAACAGTATATTGCATCGTCCCATTAGGTGTTACAAGCGAAAATGTATCATCCTTCTTCTTCCCCAGCAGAGACTCACCAAGAGGTGATCTATATGAAATTTTTCCTGCTTCTATATCAGATTCTTCAGAACTAACAATCGCGAAAGTTTTTTCTTTTGGATCATCCTTCTTTTGTACAGTTACCGTTGATCCTATTTCTACAACACTACTATGGTGAGGCTTAACAATCTCAGCAACCTTTAACACACTTTCCAATTGAGAAATTCTTTCCTCAATTTTTGCCTGTTCATCACGCGCTTCATGATATTCAGCATTCTCAGAAAGATCACCAAGAGACTTTGCGTACTCAAGGTTCTCAGCTACTTCTTTACGTCGGACACGTCGAAGATGCTCAAGCTCTACTTTTAACTCGTCAAATTTTTCCTGTGTTAGATATTCCTTATTTTGATCCATATTAGTATAGAGTTTATTTAATTTACGAAAGTAATGATAGCCCATTTACATGCCAAAGTCAAAAACGCTAGTTACTCTAAAACCCTTGACACCCCACCCCAAACCCTGTACTATCCACCCCAGATCAGTTATTTAACCGATCCCCAGTAGCGTCCCTGCTGGAGTTCTTAGATAAACACCTACGGTTACGCAAGTAATGATAGGCGTTCCTTTTGGAATGTGTATGGTTTATTACAGAACTAAACAACCTTATATATACAGTGTGGCTGTATGTACTCATTATGTTCCCTAAGTCAAAGAATTTTTTTCTGAGTAGGGGTTGGGGACTCAGGCGGTCAGTTTTTGGTAAATGGCTTGTCCTAACGGAACTCCGTTTTGAGTAGAGGTTGGGGACCAAATTCAAACAACTTCCACTATCTCTATCGGAACAATGTTTTGAGGAAGGGTTAGGGACGGGACAGGGCTTTTTTGTTTCCTCTCTGTCTGTCAAAAAAAGAACTTTTTGAGAAGAGGTTGGGGACACCGGGAGTTTACTGTGGCCTCAACCTGTGCCCTAACAGAACTCGGTTTTGAGAAGAGGTTGGGGACAAACAAGGATATCTATCTGAAATGATTGTGTTCCTAACAGAACTTTGTTTTGAGTAGGGATTGGGGACACCATAACTTCCGAATAAAAATATTACTGTAAACGCTATTGAAAAATAGCGTTTTTATTTTGCATAAAAATACGGCAGATGAGTTTCCTCATCTGCCGTTGTTTGAAAAAGTCTATGCTTTTTCTGTTTTCTTTATCGCTGTGACGACAATTTTCTTTATCATTGTGGCGAAACCTTTTTGTGCCACAAGTAGTGCACTTCTTTTTGGAGGAATAACTCCTTTGAAACCGCACTTGCGACACTCAAGTGCACCCTCTTTGGTGCGTATGGTGTCTGCCTTGTCGGGCTTCTGTCCCGCTTTGCGTATTGCATCGCACTCGGGACAAGTAAACTTTATGACGTAGTCATTTACTTTACATGCAAGAGGAGCAGGGTGCGGTGCTTCACCTCGGGCAACAATGTCTATTCCCAACCACTCGATCTTACTCGGTAGTGCAGAAAAGTTCCACATTGAATACCTGCGATTGAGCTTGCTGTCTTTGCTACTCTTTGGCACCCACTGGATGTCTTCGAGGACAATCCATGCGTCCTTTTCTGCTGCCAAAAGCACAATCTTTCGTGCAATTTCTGCGGTGAGTGTGCGGAGCTTCTGTTGAAACCCTCGATCACCAACCCATTTGTCTTTCTTTTGCGCAGCTTGGAGTGTCTCTTGTTTGACAAGTCCACTCTCGAGTATGGGATTCCCTTCAAGAGTCCCTCGCTCTTCGAGCTCGCCCTCTTTATTGAGAAGTGCCCAGCTCATTACAGGGCTATCCTCAAAATGAATACCGAGGATTCGGCAGTTCCACTTTGGAAGAGAAACCTCTTTTGACGTAGCAAAGTCTGCACGCCAGAGAGCTTTTCCTGCCTTGAGTGTCTGGTTCCCGTTTCTGTTCTTGCGACCCTTTCGTGTATTACGCGTTTCCTTAAGTGTAAGCAAACACATTTTACGAAGAGGATCAGAGAGCATTCCAGAGAACCGCTCCTCCATGTCATACTCAAGAGGTATCATGATCAGATGCTTTTTTGCAGTAAGTTTAAACTTTTCTGCAAATGGCACCGGTTCGAAGCTCTTGATATGTCGCCGCCACCAAAACAATTTGTCTTCATTTTCTGACAACAATCGCCACAGGTGTGAATCTTGTATTCCCCTGAGGTCAATCGCCATGTAGAGGCGTCGTGCGCGTTTCCCCCTTGTTCCTTCACTAGTTCTCCAGAATACTCCAAAGTACTGTGGGGGGATCTTGATAGGTAGACGCGCGGCAAATGGTTTTTTGAGAAAATCTTCCCAATCAGGTGTTGCGTTCCTAAAACGAACACGTTTCTTCTTTCCATTTGCTGGCACTTCTTCATACACGAATGGCTCTGTGCGAAAAGCAATCGCATCGAGTGATTGTCTCCAATCGATTTCTCGTTGATGCGGATTGCGCTCACCGATTGATGGCACTCCTGCATCTTGTTCCCCGTCGACTTTGAGCAACACATGCGAGAGCAACTGCTCTGCTGTTTGCTTCAGTGAAGGGATCCGAATCATATCGGGAACACCACTAAACGGAAGTTCAAAAAACGAACTAAACACAGCCTGCAAAAAATTCGCAGAGAGTTTATCAGTAAATGTTTTAGGTTTTCCGTCGATTGTTCCCGTGTAAGTCTCAAAGAGACGCACGGTAAACCTGTTGGTGTCCGAGTTGAATGCAGTAATACCATACGAGTTTCCCTCGCCGCTGTACTTTTTGCAGACCGCTCGTCCTCGAGGATCTTGCCGCGTTTCCTCTGTGGGGCACGCATGCACCTTGGCATCGATCAAATGCACCTTATCCTTACGCAGAGGAATTTCTAATGTGACTCGTGTCACTTTTTTCTCCGCGTTGATTTCAAAGTGCAAACCCGCCTCACAAATCGCAAGAAGTTTTTGCGTGGCCACTCCGTTCAGAGTGATCAATTCCGCAAGTACTTTTCGATGCAGATTAGGAAGCGTGTCATCTCCAACAACGTGGAGATGAGCAAACATTGTTTGATGACTCGTTGTTTCAGTTTCAGCTTTCAAATTTACCCCCTTTCTTTATTTCGGTTACAAGTGAGTCGTGAAGTGATTCATCAAGAGGTTTTAATGCTCCTAATGCTGCACTTCTTCGCGCTACGCGTATCGCAAAGAGTCTTCTTTGAGAGGCGTCGTGTGAATTCGCAGGAGTTTGAAAGTGCGCATGCAGTCTCATAATCGTGCGAGTGAGTCCTTTGATGTGGTCGGCTAATGCCAAAACACTTTTTGGAAGTTGTGTTCTTTTGGTTTTTTTCATGACAATATACTCGGGTGTTTCTGTGCTCTTTCTACCATTTTACAGTGCAAATGTCAAGGACTATATGGGTAAATTAAAACACCATCAAATGACAGTGTTTAGATTTGTTTTCACTTGGTCCCAGCCTCTTTACAAGTCCCCAACCTTTCCTAAAATGCAGAGTTCCGTTAGGGCAGTTCCAACAAAGTGTAGATTTGTAGATGGTCCCCAACCCCTCCTCAAAGCAATGTTGTTGTAGCGATACGTGGATGGTTTGTAAATCCGAACATAGGTCCCCAACCTCTTCTCAAAAGGTTCTTTCTTTTAACTAGCAGGAGCGACTCGGGAAATAACTCATCAGTCCCCAACCTCTTCTCAAAACAGTGTTGTTTTAGGGATAGGTCAGATGTTTCTTCTGGCTAGCCCTAATCCCCAACCTCTTCTCAAAAGAAAAAAGTATAATCCACCAAGGAACAATATTGAGTATACAGCCACACTGTATATATAAGGTTGTTTAGATCTGTGACAAACCATACACATTCCAAAAGGAACGCATATCACTACCTAAGTAGTCGTACGTGTTTATCTAAGAACTCCAGTAGGGACGCTACTGGGGATCGGTTAAGTAACTGATCTGGGGTGGATAGTACAGGGTTTGGGGAGGGGTGTCAAGAGTTTGGGCAAAAGAAAAACGCCATCGTGAGATAGCGTTTGTGTTTAGTTACTTCCTAAAAAGACTTATTCTTTTAACTTTTTCCTCTTGGATTTTTTGCTTCATCTGAAGTCCCCAACCTTTTCTCAAAATATTGTTCTGTTGGAGAAAAAATGGAAGTAATTTTGGCCCCCAACCTTTTCTCAAAACGAAGTTTTGTTAGAGTAAAAAGCTCTTAAGGTTCCTAAATGTTTTCGTCCCCAACCTATTCTCAAAATACTGTTTTGTTAGGGCGAAACACTGTCCTGTGTACGTGCCGATTACTTGTCCCCAACCTCTCCTCAAAATACTGTTCCGTTAGAGCTGTCAAAAACTCTAGAGCGTGTATTACGAGTCCCCAACCTCTGCTCAAAGGAAGTTCCTTTTAGACTATTCAGAAGCTGAGTCCATATGCTCCAAGTCCCCAACCTCTTCTCAAAACAGTGTTGTTTTAGGGCAGCTGATTCCACTCCCAAATAAGCATACCGTCCCCAACTTCTCCTCAAAAGGTTTTTTTGACATTGAGTATACACAGCCACACTGTATATATAAGGTTGTTTAGTTCTGTGACAAACCATACACATTCC
>NVTD01000021.1 GCA_002401445.1 Candidatus Wolfebacteria bacterium
GTCCTTACATTGATTTGCACCCTCATAAAAATCTGATAATTGTTTTTCTTTTCCACAAGTTATTATTGCAGCTCCTTGGCATATTTTTGTCTCCATAATTGTATATTTATCTACTATATAAATAGTCTGAAACTTAAAATATTCACTTATTTTTGTATTAAAAACTAAAAATTTACTCTTTTATTTAGATGTTAAATCAGCATAATTTTCTAACTCGTAATCTGTCAATTTTTGACCTGTTCCAATGTTTGATTTTTCCTCAAGGGCTGGCAATTCCCCTCCAATTGGTACCGATGGCATTGCATATTCTTTCATAAATTGTTCTTGTTGTTCTAAATCTAATGATTCGCTTGGGTACCCCTTTATTCCCCAGCGTTCCTTCAACATTTTATAACGATTAACATGTTCTTCTGTTATATCATCTTCAGATAAGTTATAAGAACCTGTATATTTCTTTCTATCATAAGGTCTCATTCTGCTACCAGCATAATGTTTCTCACCATAAGACTTTAATCTTTGTTGTCTAAGAGATGAATGTGTTCTTGGTCCCTCAGATACCTCTTCCTCATTAAAACCTTTATCTACCACTTCCAAATGATCTACATGATGATATTTACCATGTCTACCATTCTTTTCCTTTGTTAACCATATTAAAGAAGGAATATAACCATCTTCAATGTCATCATCATTTATAAAACCATAAGTATTAAATTCTTTATTATATACTCTTAAACCTTGTAGTTCTTCATAATTACCAAGTTCCCTTGTAAAATCATTAAGTGATTTGAATTCGTTAATTACATCTTCTTGAATATCATATTCTTCCAAATTTTGTTCTATTATCTTTTTTGTGTATTCTTGTAATTGATCTTTTGATACTCTTAATACATTTTTATTATCTTTTTTTGTATCTTTCTTTTGTTTTTTCGTATATTCATATATGTCCTGAATTTTATTCAACATACGAACACCATTATCTTTATCTGTATTTAATTTAATAGTTTTTATCTTCGAGTCCTTTCCTTTTTTATTTATTAGTCCTGCTGAACGATGATGGCCATCAAGTATATTTCCGTCCTCACTGATAAATATAGGGTCCAAATCATAATCATCATCGGAATACATATCTGAAAAATTATTCATTTTGTCGATATTAACATTATTTTGAATTGGTTTTAATTGTCCAACTCGCATGATAGTGGCCTGACAAGTAATTCCTTCATCCTCTAAACCACTAACAATCTCTGAGTAAGGTTGCGAAAGTTGTGGTAAATGTGAGGGTTTGGAAGAGTGTTCTTTTATTAATTTTTCGTTCATGTTATATAAATAGTCTTAAATATTAGAATGTTATCTCTTACTTTGCATTATTAATTTTTGTTCAATTTCTTGTTTTAGTCCAGAGTCATGCCATTCACTATATGGGAGAGGAGGAAATCCTTGATTTTTATCATCCATAAACAAATAATCAATCATTTTCTCTCTTGTCCATAGTCTATAATCACCAGTATCTACTCAAATACTACGGAACAAATTCCGTAGGTTGTAATGGAATTGGACTGGAAGTCCAATGACCATTATGACTGTCTAAAGACAGTGGTTTTAGACCTATATCTGGGACAATAAAAACTAGAAATTATGGCCAAAAGAAATTTAAATAAATTATCTTTAATATGGGATAAAAGAGAAAACGACTTTGTAGTAAAATACCCACGAAGATGTGATGGTGCTTTAATTATGAATAAAATACTTGGTAACATACTTCAATGGTCATTGAAAAAGAGTTCTAAACATGAGTCCCCTGCCTTTGATGTTTTTAACTTAAAGGATGAACTTGAAAAAGAGGATATGATTTATCCACATTAAAATTTTCCATAGAATTAAAAAAATGAAAAAATACAGAAATAAAGACTTTGTAATCTATAGAGTTACTGCGAAGGGATATCATCAGTGGGTTGAAACAACAAAATGGATAACTGGTTTTATAAATGAATTCAATGGTATTCCGACACACTCCCTTGAAAAAAAATATGATCTCTTTAGTGTCAGAGAAGCTAAGTTAAAACACATAACTAAGGATTATGGGGTTATGTTTCCTGTAGTTAGTGATAGTCATTGGTTTATAATACCAAAGGAATCAACCAAACTGATTAACTATTTTGAAAATAACGTACCGAAACACCTAATTCAAAAACGAAAACAACTAATCGGTTTACAATTTATTACAGATAGTAGGGATCAATTCAATGAAGATTTTGATGGACAAATGAAGTTTTTAGAACACAGGAAATGAAAAATAAATTAAAAAATGACTAAAGAAACCACATATAGAGGTCAGGACAATAGACTATCAAAATTTAATTTAAATGAAGAAGTTAGAGTAAACAATTCATGGAGAAAATTTAAAATAGGGTTCATATGGAATTCTGGTACAGTTGTTTATTTATCTATTAAAAATATACTTAATAACAGGTATTCAGATAAATTAATTGGTCCAATTTGTGTGAGTAATTTAAAAAAATACCAATAAAAGCTTGTTTTTTTAAAATAAAGTACTTATCTTTATACTATTAATAATTATAGGTGATGGAATAGAGACATTAAAGACAATAAGACGTATTGGTTAGAATAATACCATCAGGAGATTAAATGGAGTATCAAAAAGTTTCTAACTGAGAGTATACACCAAGACATAGCCCTTTTGGGTTCTCACAGGTAATGAAGGAGTATAGTAGTCGTACAGGAATCGAATCCTGTTCTATTTTTGTTAATAAATTAGTACTTTTTAAAAATTAGTTACATAAAATTTATTGAACCCTTTAGATTTCATTTCTTTTTCAAACCCATTGAATACTTCAGAATTTCTACCCCATTCAACATCTTGTGGTTCATTTAGATAATATTCACCTTCATTAAAATAACCAATATATAATGTGTTATCAAATTTAATAATGAAGTTATTACTACCATCCTTAAATCTTAACATACAATCACCTCTTGTAATATCTAGATCAAGAATAAGAAATTGACGATCTCCCAACCAACCAAATTCACTAATGTGCTCATTTTCATATGATGATAAGTCATCATCTTCATCACCCGTCCAGTCTGGAATTTCTGATTCTACTATTTCTTCAAATCCTGCATCTAATATTTGTTTTTTCATAATATTTTTAGTTTTTATTTATTATAATACAAAGGTAAACATAATTTTTGTAATATCCAAACTATTTATATAAAAAGATATATAAATGGCAAATATAACCACTGCAGAGAAAGATAAGTTATTCACGCGTACACGTCACATGTTGGGTGCTCCAATTCGAGGTGTAGAACTTGAGGATTCCATGTTAGAGACGTTCTTAGAGGTTTCTATAGAAGATTACTCATCATACGTCAATAACTGGTTAATCGAACAACAGTGGGACTCTCTAGTGGGTCTAGACGGTGCTGTTGCTGATTTATCCTTCGCATTAACAACAAGATCACTTGATTTTGTAAGAAGTTTCACTTTTGCATACTCAAAACAACAAGGATTGGGTACAAATGGACCTTGGGAACTTAAAAAAGACTTTGTTACCTTAACTGCAGGAACTCAAGTATATACAATACCAAAAGATAGAGAGGTAAATGAAGTTCTATGGTTAACACCACCATTTATTGATAGGGGTCTTGTAGACCCTTTTTCTAGAGCAAACTGGTCAGCAGAACAATTTGGATGGTCTTATATTGGAAGGTCAGCAGAATATGTACAACCAGTATTTAATATATTATTATCTGCACAAGATAGGGCATTAAAAAATAGAATACGGAGATCAGAGATGACATTTCGTATTACTGGAGGACCAAATGGTACTAAATTATTGTATTTATACCCTGTTCCAGGTAGAAGATTTCAACCTGGTGGTCAAATTGGGAGTGCTGGTGGGGCGATAAATACTGCGGTTAATGGTACTAAAATATGGTATTGGTATTATGATGCTAATGTTACCAATGTTGGTGCATGTAAGGATGAAAATAAAGATATCATAAGGTTACCATCTGATGTTGATATTGATGATTTATCTTGGTCAGAACTTAATAAACCAGCCCAAACATGGGTTAGGAGATATTTACTTGCATTATCAAAACAAACTTTGGGTAAAGTAAGAGGTAAGTTCTCTGGTGCACTGGGTGTTGCAGATGCTGAGGTTATTATGGATTATGCTGATATGTTATCTGAAGGTATTGAAGAACAGAGTAATCTCATAGAAGAACTTAGGGAACGATTAGAGAAGCTTGAATATGTTTCTTTGTTAGAAAGAAAGGCTACTGAGGCAGAATCCTTAAACAAGGTCATGAGTTTTATCCCGCTGCCGATCATGGCGATATAATTATTACATTTTATACAAAAAATAAGTGATTTTTCCTACTTTCAGACTATTTATATAGTAGATAAATAAAGAATATTATGGAAACAAAAATATGTACAGGATGTGACGAAGAAAAGGAGTTACTAGAATATCATATAAGTAAAAAAGGTAAATATGGAAGATCTAGTAAATGTAAAAAGTGTTGTAGTGTTGCTAAACCAAAAGAAATATTACCAGAAGGATTTAAAAGATGTTTTAAATGTAAAAAAGTAAAATTATTAGAAGAATTTAATAAAGATAAAAGTAGAAAAGAAGGAAGAGTAGGTAGGTGTAAGATATGTATAAATAAACCCAAAGAAGAATTACCTGAAGGATATAAAAGATGCACTGGAAAATGTAAAAAAGTAAAATTATTTGAGGAATTCGTTAAACGTGGAAATCAATGTAAATTATGTATTACAGAATATAATAAACAATGGGCAGAGGAACATAAAGAAGAAAGAGAAAAATATAGGAAACAATGGAGAATATATAATGCAGAACATGTAAAAGAATATGAAAAACAACATTATGAAGATAATAAAGAATGGCATAGATTATATTCCAAATTATATTTAATAAATAACCCCGATTATAGAAAAAATTATAAGAAAAGAAGAAGAGAAACAGATATTGGGTATAAGATTCTAGAGAATTTTAGATCCAGATTATGGTATCTTTTAAATGGTAGTCCTAAATATGATACAACAATGAAGTTAGTTGGGTGTTCCATTGAAGAGTTGATAGGTTATTTAGAAAGCCTATTTTATGGTGATATGACTTTGGAGAACTATGGAACTTATTGGGTTATTGATCATATTATTCCTTGTGTATTATTTGATTTCTCAAATCCCGAACATCAAAAAATATGTTTTCATTGGACTAATCTGCAACCTTTGACAGTTAAGGATAATTTGGAAAAGGGTACAAAATTAGATTGGGTAAGGAAATAATGACCAAAGTGATTAAAATATCTGAATCTGAGTTAACTCAATTAATTAAAGAATCTTTATTAAAGGAAGAATATTCTATTTTTAATGACCCTAAAGCAGAGGCATTATTAGAGTATTTAGATATTAGGAGGGGTATGGAGTATGGGTTACAACATATAGAATTCTTAGGTAGTCCAAAATCTGGAATTTCTAACTATAGAATAATAAATAAAAGTGGTAAGGGATACGTTGTAATGGAAAATAATATAGATATATCATACTATGATATTTTCTCTAGACAGGTGTTAGGGCATGATGTTCGTAGTGGTAAATTGTACTCTTCAGAAGATTATGATGTTTATAGAGGATATTATCAAATATAAACAAATAATATGAAAAAACAAAAAATAGTTAAAATAACAGAGTCTGAATTAACAAGATTAATCAAATTAATGATTATAAAAGAACAATTAGATGATCCAGATGTTACAGAACCTACAGTTAAACCTGATGTGGACACACCAACAAGGAAAGATCCTCGTAGATCACCATTTAGTCCGCCACCAGACTGGGAAGAAGGTGATGAGCCACAACCTCGCGCGACTGATGATGAATTAAGGGAAGAAGATGATTAATTTGGATTTAATTATATTTCTCCCATAGAGTTCTACATTTTTCTATGTCCTCACTTGATAGATATTCATTTGATTCAATAAACATACCAATATAGACATAATCCTCACCAACAAGATCTCCAGTGGTTGGTATTTTCTTATATAATTCTTCTAATGGTCTAACATACCAAAATTCCAAATCCTTTTCCATATAATAGTTAGTTATTCCTCCACCCCAGTCTACAAGAATATTAATTCCACGTAATGATTTAATTATACCATTAGTATCTTTAGGATTATTTATTCCAAAAGTATAGTGTTTTGAATCCTCTCTGAGTCTAATTTTATCTCCTACTTTGAATTTCATAAATATTCTTTATTAAATATTACTATATCAGGATTAAAATTTAAATGTTCGTTAAATAAATGACGCATAATAGATTCAGTGCTATTATCAAAACCAACCCCAATTGCACTAAAATATTCACAAGTTGGGAAACCAATACGTAAAATTCTACTATCTTTATCATAGGAAAACCATTCTCATTCTCCTTAATCATAGTACATGTGAATTGTGAATTTTTAACAACTTCACACGGACTTCCACATGAAATGAATATTATCGATATAAGTAAAAATTTAATTATATTATTCATAATTTATAGTTTTTAATTAAAAACACTCTGTCAATCCTTACATAAGATTGAAGTTTTCCAAAGTTCTTACTGTCACAGCCAAGAGGTTCTATTTCCTGATTTGTTCCACTTTCTTAATAGATAATGTAAAATGATTCAGGGCTTATACCTGTATGTACACCTATGTGTTATCATTCACCTAATAAAAAGAACAGAGTATTTATTTTTTATGGGTCAACAGTTGACCCAATCATTATATATAATGATTTTACTTCATCCAAATTTAATTTATTTAAACCCCTTTCTACTGTTTTATAACAATTACTATCAGATTTAAATCGTTCACTTGTAATAGATAGAATTTCATTAATTCTATTTTCTTTCATTAGTCCTTTTCTAGTTTTCATAGTTTCTAAGTTTTAATTAGTTAATTATTATTTCTAGTACAAAGGTAAGTATAATATTTTTAAGAAACAAGTATTAATGGATATTTATATAAAATGAAGATACTAATCACCGAAAATCAGTTTAAAACTTTAGTAGAAGAACTGGTTTCTGCTAAAGATATGTTTAATGACCCCAAAGCAAGGATATTTGTTGATTGGTTAAACGATATATATAAGAATACAAAGATAGAGTTTGGAGTGGGAAGTATATATGTGGAAGATTATGGTGGAGAATTTGAAGAATATAGTATCTACCCAGTAGATGAAGATGGTTATAGAGGACCAAAAGAGAGTTATTTAATTCTAACAAATGGAGAAATGAAGGGTGGTTTTTTAGAAAATGTTCCTCATGGTGGTATGTATAAGTGGGATGACTATAATATTATTCAGATTTAAATAATGAGAACTTTGAAACAAAAACTGTTAAATAATTACATTTTTATCAAAAAAAATGGGATTTTGGGGAGTTTTAGACTATTTATATAGTAGACAAATAAACAAAATATGAATACAAAAATATGTACAAAATGTAAAATAGAAAAAGAGTTATCAGAATTTCATAAATATAAAAATTCTGCTGATGGTCATAGGTGGCAATGTAAAACATGTAGAAGTACTGCAAAACCTAAAGAAATATTACCAGAAGGAATGAAACGATGTTCAAACCAAGATTGTAATGAGATTAAACCATTAGATGAATTTTATAAAGGACAATCTAATTGTATAGAATGTTATAAATTAAAAAATGAACAATATTATAAAGATAACTGTGAACAAATAAAAAAAGTTACAAAAGAATATGCAGAAAACCATCAAGAAGAAATAAAAACTTATAGAAAACAATACAGAATAGATAATGTAGATAAACTAAAAGAAAAATCAAAAAAACATTATAAAGAACATAAGGAGGAATCAAGCATAAAAAGTGCAGAATATTATCAAAAAAATAAGGAAAGGATTAAGGAAAACGTAAGAGAATATAATCGTAATAATAGAGACAAAATAAATTTCAGGAGAAGAGAATTAAGAAAAAATGATTCTCTTTTTAATTTAAGGGAAGCTATAGGTAGGATGGTGAGAAAAACATTAAAACTTATTGGAACAATGAAAAAAGGAAAATCAGTTGATTATGTTGGATACACACCAGAACAATTAATGTTAAGATTGGAGATGAATTTTACAAAATATATGAATTGGGATAATTATGGTACGTATTGGGAAATTGATCATATAATTTCCATTGATTATTTTTTAAAGAAGGGACAGAAAAATCCTAAAATTATAAATGCTCTTTCTAATTTACAACCTTTAACTTGTGATGAAAATAGAAGTAAGGGCAATAAATTAATAATTAAATAAGTTTATGTTAAGAGATAGATTACGAGAACAGTTAAGACTACATGAAGATTTTGGAGAACATGGTCATCATGTTCCAATGCAGAATCGTCAAAAAACTGACACGTTTACTCAGGATTTCATAAATGATCATGGAAGTAAACAATATAAAGAAGTTATTGAAAAGGTAAAAAGATATACAGGACAACATGATGTTGATCCAAGACAATTAATGGGTCATATGATGCAATCTTTAAACAGGATTGAGGATTTAGAACAAGATCATCATGAAGAACTTGAGAAGTTGGCAGTTAGAATGGTTATGTGGGATTTTGATATTCCAAAAAATACAATAGATTTTGATGTTAAAATTACAAGAAATGTTGATGTTGGTCGTTCCGTTACACAAGTTGATAAAGGTGAAGTGACTCCAGAGATTATAAGTAAATTTTCTTCTGAGGAATCAATGGATTCAAGAGTTAAGAAAAGAAGACAAATTAATGCAATGATTCAAGGTATGAGTTCTAAGGGACATTATATGTTTCATCTTGCAGATAAGGAATTAAATAATATATCACCTGAACTTGTGAATCTATATGGTTCGGTTGCATCAATTGGGGACTTTGGATATTGGACAGTACCAGATGAAATGTCAAAACAATTCTCTCAAATGCCAGGTGCAGAAGAAGCCAAAGGGGGTGAAGTAAGGGTTTCTTTAGGTGGTGAAAGACCTAAAATAATCGCAAGAGGAAAGAACTTTTCAATTTTAGTACATGAAGTAATAAAAGGAGTAATGGAATTAATTTCATTACATGGTTTACCATCTGATAGAGAAAAAAGACAAGAGGTAATGAAACAAGCTGATTATTTCGGTGCAGAGGCACAAGATTTAAGATATGGACCGAAATTATGGGAAAAATTCATTAATTCAATAGATGATGAGGATTTATACTTAAAATCACATATTTATGAGAGAGTTGTTAAACTACCACATAGAGAGTTTAATTCTCTAATGCAAGAGGTGATAAAGGGATCTGATCGGGCAAAACAATTGATTAAGTCTATTGCTAATGAAATAAAAGAAGATTTAAGATGAAAATAATTAAACTAAAAGAATCAGAATTAAAACAATTAATAAGGGAATCTTTGTTAAAGGAAGAAACTGACCAAGAAAAAGAACTTGCTCTTATTCATTTTTTAAATGATGAACAAGATATAGAAGCAGGTTTGGCAAATACTGTAAAAAGTAAATATAGTCTTTATGGTCTAGATACATATGATGTTCGTGATGAAGAAACAACTGAATGGTTAATTGGTACTGAAGACGAGGTTGATGATGCATTTGAAAAATATATGTCAGAAATGATAGATGAACATGGTTTTGTTGGTTGGAGAAGGGGGTTTGTAGAACAATATATTAAATCTGATTGGTTTGTGGATTTCCTCAGAGAAAGTACTGAGAGTTATGTTTATGATATAGAAAATGAATCTGCTGGTTCAGATGAATATAAAAATCGACAAGAGGAGGAAATGTCTGATTGGGATGTAGATGATCCAGAGGAACTTATTGAAAAAATGATCGAGGATGCTGGTGATCCTATAGACCATTATAAAATGAATTTTGGTGAGGAGGAATTCAGTGAGGTTGTAAAACGATATGACTTATATGATGAAGATGCAATAATTCAGGGAGTAAAAGAATCTGATGGTCGAGGCACTATTTCTCAATATGATGGCGTAGAACATGAATATAATTTTAATGGTGAGTGGTATTATATTTATAGAACAGGATAATATTTATATAATAAAATGAAAAAACTTATAATAACTGAAAATCAATTCGATAGATTGGTAAACAATTTACTAAATGAAGACTCTACTCAATTTAGAGAAGATAAATTACGTCAATTAAAGAAACAATTTCCTAGAATTAAATGGGGTGAAATTGAAGGTGGTTTGGGTGATTTTATACCTGACACCCATTTGGTGGGTGCGGACCCCACAAAAAAACTAAAATATTTACCTTGGATTGTTAAACAATATAATGACATCATGGTTACTAGAAAAATAACTGATATCAGTGCATCTGAGTTTGTTGAGGATTTATATAAAATTAAAGAGTATCTTGAGTTTTATGAAAAGATTAAACCTAAATTAGAACCAAATCAAAGAAATATACAATCTATTAAGGATTATAAGGATTTATATGATATTATTAAACCATTCCAACAATTCGAAGTAAGTCCAGATTTATCAGAGAAGGAAACACAACTTATAAAACAAGGTGAAGCAATAAAACTCTATGAGGATAATAAATGGTTTGTGATGACCCCAAAGACAGTTGACGCAGCATGTACCTTTTCAGAAGGCACTACTTGGTGTACAAAACATCAAGGACAGTTTGATTCTTATTCTAAACAAGGGTCATTATATATCATTCATGATAAAATAGATAAAGAAAATAGATATCAATTCCATTTGGCAACTGAAACTTATATGGATGAAGACGATAGACCAGTAGAGGGGGGGATTGTTAAATGGTTTAGTGATAGACCGGAATTAAAAAATGTTTTTATAGAACTAGGTAAAAAAGAACATAGATGGAAATTTCTATTGTCATTAGGTTATGAAGATTGGATTACCTTTGTAGATCCAAATGAAATAAGAATAGATTTAAGTGATCTTTCCTTAAATGAATTATCAGAAAAAATTGGTAATCTACAAGATTTAACTATTTTAAACGTTGCGAATAATAATTTGGAGACATTACCAGAATCAATAGGTAGTTTGAAGGGTCTACATTCAATAGGTGCAACGAGAAATAGATTGTCTATCTTACCAGATAGTTTAGTTAATTTAAAAAATGTACAAGAATTAATGTTATCAAATAATAATTTTACCTCAATTCCACCAGTAGTTGGAAGAATGAAAAGGGTTGGTAGGTTATTTTTGACTGATAATGACATTCCTAATATTATATCTGAAATTAAGAAATACCCCAATTTAAAGAATTTAAGTCATTTTATATACAAAAACTCTGATTTAAATGAACAGGAGAAGGATACGATTAAGAAATTATTACCTAATACTTCAGTTAGTTTATAAATATAAATAATTATGGTACATAAAAATAGTGGCAAAGACCACATTTTTAATTCACGTTTAAAGAAATTCTATTCTGAAAAAGAGTTTAATTTAGAGATGAGAATGGGTAGAGAATGGTTAGAGGGTGATCTGAACATGATTGTTGTATTATTTGCCATCGACTATGTTAAAACGGAATCTGATGACCTATATGGAGAATCAAAGAATAAACATTATCATCCCCCTGTGGAACTTAGGGTAAGACCTGAAATTGTACAAGACAGTACGGGTGAGTATTTATCTGAGGATATGTTAAAGAGGGAACCTCAACCGAAGTTACATTTTTCGATCTATAATTTGCAGCTCCAGGAGAAAGACGTTGAGATCAAGTTCGGAGATTATATAGGTTTCAACGATCCAAACAAGGGTTTAAGATATTTTGAAGTTTATAATGCAGATCATACTGATTTAGATAATGAAAAGACAAGAATGGGATTTAAGAGTTATTGGAGAAAGATATCTTGTGTGATGGTCGATAGGGATGTTTTTGATGGATAAAATTAATCTTTCTTCTTAACCTTATTTTCCAATTCCTTTATTGTCCCAGATATAGGTCTAAAACCACTGTCTTTAGACAGTCATAATGGTCATTGGACTTCCAGTCCAAT
>NVTD01000022.1 GCA_002401445.1 Candidatus Wolfebacteria bacterium
GAAGAAAAATATACAAATAAATCGACATTATTTTTTGTAAATAATGTAACTAGTATTTTCAATTTGATTATTTGTAAAATGCACAATCTAACAGTGTTTAGTGCTGAGTGTCGCAAATTTATTCAGTTTTTTGGCAATACTAGCAAACACCATTAGTGTGTGTTGACATAATAATAATTAAACGTTTAACTTTTGTGATTAAAAATATTTGCACCTTAGTGTTATCGTTAAATATAGAGGTACATCCCTAATGGAGGAGAGAATGAAAATGATAGTAACAATCACCAAGAGGCAGTCGGTTGAGGCTTTACGAGTGGCTGCATTRGGAGCGGTGTTCGCATCGACTGCTGGTGTCTCTACTATGGCTCAAGCAGCTGATTTTCAGTTAGAGGAAATTACTATTACTGCACAGAAGCGGCCAGAAACCTTGCAAGAGGTTCCTATYTCAGTGGCGACMCTGTCAGGGGATCGTCTTAATGCAATATTTAGTTCAGGGGCTGATGTGTTGGCATTAAAAAACCAAATTCCAGGCCTTTATGCGGAGTCTTCAAATGGCCGAGGTTCGCCACGTTTTTATATTCGTGGCTTAGGTAACGTCGATTTTGATTTGGCTGCATCTCAGCCTGTCTCTATCGTGATGGATGAAGTGGTCATGGAAAACGTTGTTCTTAAAAGTTTTCCATTGTTTGATGTGGCGCAAGTGGAAGTTATTCGTGGCCCTCAGGGGACACTGTTTGGTCGTAACACCACGGCGGGTATTGTTAAGTTCGATACGGCTAAGCCAACCACTGAAACCAAAGGTTATTTGAAATTAACGGCTGGTAATTTGGGTACGACTAATATCGAAACTGCTGTGGGTGGTGAGTTAATTGGCGGTGTATTGTCTGGGCGTATTTCTGCCTTGTCGCAAAGCCGCGACGACTGGATTGATAATCTAGTGACCCCTCAAAGTGATGATTTGGGTGGACATGATGAGCGTGCTTATCGTGCGCAGTTATTGTGGATGCCTGCTGAAACGTTTAGTGCGTTGTTGAGTTACCAGGCTAGAGAGTTAGAAGGAACCGCTTCTGTCTTTTATGGTAACGCCATCAACACGGGGCAGTCAGGTGTCAATAGTAATTTTAATCGCGACCAGGTTTCCTTTGACGGTGGTAACGGTAACCCTCAATTTGTAGATGCTTCGGGTACCACATTGAAAATGGACTGGGAATTTGGAAACATGAATTTGGTTTCTATCTCGAGTTATCAGGATGCTAATAGCTCCGCTCGTGGTGATATTGATGGAACTGCAAGCCTTATTCCTTTTTCTTCAGATACTCGCGACAGTGCAGATATTGAGCAGTTAACCCAGGAGCTGCGTTTGGCTAGTAACTATGAAGGGGCATTTAACTGGCAAGCAGGCTTGTTTTATTTTGACTCTGAATTGGCTGTGATTAGTGATTCGTTTGGTCCAGGCTCTGTGCTGTTGTCGTCTTCGACCGTTTTGCATAACAATGAAGCTTATGGTGTCTTTGGGCAGGTGTCTTATGATTTGAGTGATCAACTGACACTCGCGTTAGGTGCCCGTTACACAGAAGATGAAAAAGATTTTCAAGTATTAACGCTTAGCCAGCAGGCGCCCATTAGTTTGAGTGATGATCAAGTCAGTTGGGATTTAAGTGTGAACTATGCATTAACAACTAACTCCAGTGTGTTTGCACGCCTGGCGAGTGGTTTTAGAGCGCAATCGATACAGGGTCGGAATGTTTCGTTTGGAGGGCCTGCAAGCACTGCAGACTCTGAAACAATTGTTTTCATATTATTCATCTAAAATTAAGCGTATATTAATTGTTAAACCTGTTGAACTATTTATTGTGTCTGATAATGAAAATGTCTTAAACCGTGGACTGGCGGTGGACTTGCGCACAAACCCGTCTACTGGTTGATTCCCGCCCAATGCTCGTGATGACGATATGTTACCACTAGCGTCAGTTAAGCCATAGATCAAGACTCCTGTTGCGATAATCGTTCCTGTATAAGATGTAGAACCCGAGTCTGTTGTGGTGTATGTATACGTGTTTGCTCCAGTTACGGTAACGAGGAACGCCCCCCGATTGTCCTCTGTCTTATCTGTTATACCCCCCAGTTTAACATACTCGTTACTATTTAGCCCATGTGTTGTATGAGTGACAGTAGCCGTGGTTCCTGAGCGCGTAATAGAAGTAACCGTTTCCTCAAAAGGTAAATCTCCAGTACCGTTCTCTGCTTTTAGATACACCCTAGCATTCTCTAAGTTAACTCCGGCATTGTCCTTTACATTTATTAGTGTAACTACAGGGTCAATAGATAGAGTTACAGTAATTCCTGCAGCGTCATCTATACTAAAGTTTGATGAAGTAGCTGGTGATCCACCTACCGTACATCCGACCAAAGAGAGTGTTAATGAACCACTTGTTGCAAGGAATCTTACGGTTGAATCATTCGAGTCGTCTGTTGAGCCAAAACCAGTGAATGCAACATTTCTTAGAATTATATTGGCTGTGATTCCAGTTCCAAAATCTATAGCATGATGAGCATTGGTTCCTTTAGAAAATGTCATTGAATCTAAATTACCATCAGGGTCGTTGGCGTTATTCCAAAAAAGTGCACCTTCATCAATAGCAACAATAGATGTTAATACAGCACTACCTGTTAAGTCTGCATCGCCCGTTACAGTAACAACCTCTCCACTCGTAACAGTATTGTTTGTAAATTCTCCGTCTGATATTAAAATTGTTTCGCAAGAAGTGAACTTACTGGTTCTTACGTACCTATCTACATTACTTGTGGGCAATCTTACTATTCCTCCCTCTGCAAAGTTAGAACCCTCAATTTTAAAGTCATCACAATTAGTTGCATTAGTAAATACTTCATTTGTTGCTGTTTGTGCAGAATTCCAGAACACACTACAGTTTGTTAAAGCAAAATGTAATTCATCTCCACCTGTGTCATCAATAAATACCCACCCCAATTCGTGATTAGCATGTTGGTTGTCCCAACGTATCGTTTTACCCGTCTCACTAAATGAAGTGGTTGCAGTAGCTCCATCAAGACCAAGTTGGATCCTTACTAAAATCTCAAAATAATCACCTCTTGTCTCACAAACAAAGTCATCCGCAGCATTACTTCGAGACTGAAGGTCAGTAAGCTCAACAAGCTCTGAGTGACCTCCATAATGAGTTAGTACAATAGCTCTTTCAAATCCAGCCAACTTTCCATCACCAGAGTTTCCTGTATCAACAATCCATCCAAAACGAATCATTGCTGTAGTTGTGGGTGAGCCACCTGTAGAAGTAGGTTCAGGAAGGTAGCCAGAACATCTTTCCCAACCACCACGTTCTCCAAAGTTCTGAATGGCATTATACCTATGGTAATTTGTTGTAAAAGTTGAGGTTGAACTAAACTGGAAAGCTAAGGCGTTCAAAGGAATGTTCGCAATATCAGCACCAAATACCATATAGTTTGACACAAACACAAGTCCAGCAATGTCAAGAGAAGTAATCGTAGCATATTGGAACCCGCCAGTAGTGTTCTTTTTTAGCCCCATGTCAATGCAAGTATCAGTGTCCCCCGCAATATAAAATGGAATTTGAGAAGAACTACTATTTAGTACAGCGTTAGGAAAACCCGCACCCGAGGTCCAATCTCCTGTACTGTCTGCTTCGTTTAAAATTGTTACATCATCAAAAAAAGCCATATGATTATATACTTATCCTAACCCACCTAAATGGGCTAGGCAAGAAAATAATTTTTTTAACAAAGATTTCATTACCCTTCATAAACATTCTATCTTTTTTGGAATATCCTACCATACAAGAAACACCACCAACTGTTTGCGTAGCACCACTAGTTCCATTAGAGGTTCCTTTAGTTGTTCTTTGTATTGAAGGCATATGTTATATTCACCAATTACAGTTTAACATATTCTCTATAAGCCATTCTTAGACATCTGCAGTTAATACCGCAGCAATTGTCGTAGTATCGACAAGAACCGTGCGGAAATCGATTTAAATGTTTTGATAGGTGTACCTCCGCCATCTCTCACCCTCACATAATAACCTATGTAATAACCATACACATAGGAAGTCATGTGGACCGTGACAATAAGGGTTTTAAGCGTCAGAAGTACGAATTGCGGCTACTGTCTGTGCTGTTGACAAGAACTGTGCAGAACTAGACTCAAAAGTCTTAATCGGAGTACCACCTCCGTCTCGTACACGCACAAACAAAGTACGGTCATTGGATGATGTATGCACTCCTGTGAATGTTTCTGATGTTGCATCGGCTAATACATCAATATATGCAAGGAACACTTGGTTGTTAGCGGTTGCGTTACCAGTATCAGTTGAACTGTCACCATTGTTGAATTCCCAACCTGTTGATTGTATTTGCTCATTCGAACCAGCTGCCTCTGTGACCACGTCAGTAGTGTCTGTTGGGACAATTCCTGTTGCAGTAACTGATAGCGCAACGTAGGTTGAGTTATTGGTCCCTGTTGTAAATCCAGTGGTAGCAAATACACAACCTTTCTCAAACCCATCATCAAGGAAACTCCCTGCTGCGCGCGTGAAGGTATCGTTACCAACAACACTTAGGTTGGTAACTCCTGTGTCTGGAGTACCTAAAGTAAAGTTTGGTGTAGCAAATGAATCATACGGAATTCTTGCATAGATTCCATCATCTCTTTTGATTCTGAGGCGACTATTACCAGCTCCAATCCCTGTAGTCGGGTGGTTGATTTTAGCTGCCGTAACAGGGACAGTGTCTGTTCCTGTCTTAATAACAAGAGTAACTTCTGGTGTACCAGCAATTCCGTCATTAAGTGTTGTAGAAACCTGCCATTGTCCTACGTCTAGCGCCGATCCTGTTCGTGGTCCAACAAGTACTCTGTCCTCTCCTGAGATAAGACCCGACACTGTAAATATTACGTTGTTAGGTGGTGTACGACTAGAATCATCAAGAGAAGTAAAACGGTCTGAAGCACCAACATCTAATAGTTCAAATCCAATACCGTAGGTTCCAATGATGTTAGATCCAGTAGAAGTTCCTAGGAATTCAGGATTGATTGTTCTTGTAACAATGGTAGATGTCGCTGTTAGATAAGACACCAGTGGGTCTTCAGTAAGATCACTTACTCGGAGTAGGTTATTATCTACGGGATTGTTTCCAGATATAACCTGTATATAAGCCTCTCCTGAACCTGTATTGTCGTCCCACGCAAGAAGAATTCCCTCTCCACCAGACTTATCATCATCAACGATTGTGGCATTGATAACTGCTGTGGTTTCAGATGATCCTCGTACTGTTGAGATAATATCGTCATCAGTCAGCGCACTCTGTGTATCAAGTGATACAAGAATTTCATCAACCCCGTCATCGTATAGAACCTCACCTCCAGCTTTAAGGGTTGAGCCTGTCTTGAATGTTAGTTGTTCACCCGGGCGAAACGGGCCAGATGCTAGACCGTCGTAGGTAACTTTCGTTCCCCACATAAGTATAGTGTCTTCAATGATACCTGTCCCTGCTTCTGCATCAAAACCAACGTCTATGTTAATACCTTGGAAGATTTCTCCAGGCAAACCGTGAATTACTGGCGATGATTTAACAGTTAGCTGTATGTCGTTGACACTTGCTGTGCCCCATGTACCAGATGTATCTACAGCAGAGCCTTGAGTAGCATCGGTGGATGAAGATGCCGAATCTACATGGAAAAAGTTTGAGCCATCTCCTGCATCATTCCTCAGAACCATAAAATATTCAGCGTTTGCGAGGTCTAGTCCTACTAACTGGTCTACTCCTGTCGTTGGGTTGTACCTATTGAATCTAAAGATAACCTCTTCGTAAGTGCTTGTAATATGACTTGCGAGAACATCTTCTGAACGTGCTAGTGAAGCTCCTGTTGGTACTGCTGTACCAACTCCAGCATCGTTTGAGTCCCACAGTTCACAATAAAGAGTTCCTGTTGGAGTTCCGCCACCGTTTTTAATTTGTAATCGTGCTTCTGTTAGTTTTTCTGTTCCTGAGAGTGGAATGAATGATTGTCCTTGTCCTACAATAGTCGCATTCTCAACCACTCTGTTATTTCCTGCTGCCGTTGTAGTAAGGTCAGTAACATGTGCCCGTTGTGAAATCCACTTACTTCTCTCGTAAACATCGTTAATTGCTAGTGCTGCTTTATTCCATTGTGAGTAGTACTCCTGTCCTGATGCTCCAGTTCCATCAATGTCAATTTCTTGAAATCCCTCGACGTTTGTAATAGTAGTATAACCAGCTAATGTGGCCTCTACCTTTGCGTTGAAAATATCAGAACCATTACCGATAGCGGCTACGGAGTTACCAGTTCCGAGTGTTACAGCAAATCGTCTAAATTGGTCGCCTAGCTCTCTCGCGAGCACTGTGATACGTGCGCCGTCAATTTCGGCACCACCTACCTTTGACTTAATTAAGTGTCGTGAGAACACCAGAGATGGAGATGCCTCTGGATTTATTCCTGTACCCCAAAACGAAGGCAGCACCTTACCGTTCTGAAGAATCATATATTCAGTACCAGTCTCAACCGGTCCAATGATATTAAGACCAGACCATCGTGTCTCTCCTCCGTTTGTGGTCTGAACCACAGAGCCATCGTAGAGGTGAAGTGCAAATGTATCGTCAATGTTGAATGGTGAGTTCAACGTGAGAATTTGGTCAGTAGAACGGTTGAAAGGCGTATCTACCGTGATGTCGAGTAGGTCATCACCGGCTGCCTGAGCATCGTCCTGCTTATCCATTAGAAACTGGATAAACTCCAAAACGGTATGTCTATTAGTTGTAGCCGTACCTGTCCAACGGATAGCTCCCGCTGCGGTGATGGATACGTCTGATGCTATTATTGCTCCCATAATATTTTAAATGTTAATAATTTATTTTTAAAATAAAGGATTCTCGATGCAGAGCATCGGGGTATTACCCTAGATTAACTACTTGGAGTGAGGCACAAAAAACTTTGCTTTTGGCTTTTGTATTTCACTCCACGTAGTTAATAATAATTTCTCCTTTTTATTTTCACACTACACTAGTACACAATTATTATAATACATACCCGACACAATACATATCACAATATACTTACTATTCTGTGGATATCTTTAGTACATTATAATTACCTAAAAACTTTTCTTGTTATTGTTTTAAATTGTTTGTTGTTTCAAATCTGAAATGTAAATATGTTTTACGTTTACGTTTTAAAAAACAGTGTAGATGAAAATCTCTACGACTTGCTCGACAAACAAGTTGAAACAATAATAAAAAACGCGAGGAGTGATTACGAATAACTTAAAGAAGCCCGGTTATCCCATATCTGATCAAAGGCTCCTGTACCGGCCCATAACACAACAAGACCAGTAGCATTATCAAGTCTTTTTACACGCCAAACTGCCGACGAGGTTGCCGAGCTTATAGCCGCTTCTCCTATATAATCAATATCAGCAACCGTTTCCATGCGAAGAGCAAATTTGAAACCACCAAAAGAAATCGTTTGGAGGGTTGTCTCTGTAGTAGCTGCTGTTGGTAGCGCCGAACTCAATACATCGACCTGAACATGTCGATTGGCATCCACTAAAGCACTCTTGGCTACATCTCCTGCATCAGCAAAACTACTAGAACCGGCGCCAGAAACACCTGCGATCTTAACTTCCAACGCACCGCTATCAAAAGTTAAGTCTGAAGTCTTAAGTTGTGAAGCAGCTGTTTCTTCGGTAGCGGGATTTATTCTCTCATTATTAGCATTCTTAACTCCGACTACTCCTGTCGTCGGCGAACTACCCATTATCAAAGCTTGAGCCTTCTTGGGTGAAAGTTGCGAAGCGATTACACCGACGCCAGCGATGCTCGCTGCTTTCAAAAAGTTTCGTTTACCTTGATCACTAACCTTGATCTGTTTACCATCCGCTCTTTGGGATATGTTGGATACAGCATTTTCCTCGTTAGTTTCTGCATCAGGTAGAGGACCTGGATCAATAACTGACTTTCCGGTCAACAAGAAAGACTGTGAACTTGGCAGAAATACAGGGAAACTAGATTTAGCAATTGATCCTTTCACCAACAAGAAAGACTGTGCATTTGGTGAAAATACAGGAAAACTAGACTGAGGAATTGATCCTTTTACCAATAAGAAAGACTGCGTATTTGGTAAAAATACAGGAAAACTAGGTTTAATTACCGGTCTTCGTCTTAATAAAAAAGAATGTTTACTAGATAAAAACATATTTGTGATACGTTGACCAAATTATAACAGATTGATGCAGCGAAATAGTGAGAATATCCACAAACGTCCCAAATACTAAAGTACCTCTCTACAAGTGACCGGCTTTTGCAAAACAAAATACGCGAAACACATTCTCACTCCGCTCCACCTCGCAGAACCTCGCAGACTCTGCCCCAAACCAAAAAGGAAAACACTTATTGTGTTTTCCTTTTTGGTTTGGGACCGTGATGAAGATTGTCACGTAAGCCTACATTCATCTGATATCCACTACAGCTTCGAAATATCCTGTATCTCCTTTTTGACGACTTTCTCTCCTTCTTCTAGTTTCTCACTGAATTCCTTTAGGAATGCCGCCTCCTCCTTGGTAAGTTTTCGTTTTGCTTTCTTGAGCTTTTTAATATGACGGTCAACGCCTCTGCGAAGAACTTTGAAAGTCCTGGCGGAAACTTCTTCTGCCTCGCGACTTTCTTTTTTAACCCTACGATACAGAGCAAAGAATTTAAACCAACCATACAGTAGAAGAAGTAAGAATAGTATTAGCAATATAGTCGCCGGAATCAAAACCTTCATCAAACCAATGGTGTAAGAACCGATCCGTAGAAGCAGAGGTGTTTCCACCAAAGTGACTACTCTTTGAGAGGTTAGGATGATGTCTCCGTTATCCTTCAACATGTCCACCCAAAGAGTGTACGATCCTTCGTTTGAAACTGCCTGACTAATGAAATCAAATTCTGAATAGCTGTTAGATTTTAGTTTGTATACTTGAACGACATTATTATCATCCCTCATAGAAACTCGGAGTAATGCATCAGGATACGGAGCTGTACCAGACATTTCGATACTCTCGTTAACCATGACTGTAGCTGGGTACTCATCAATCCTTAATTCCGGAACATAGTCGGCTATAACAGTTAGATCTGTTTCTATATTATTGCCAGCCTTATCAAAAGCAGAGACGGTTACACCGTGCTCACCTTTTCTGGTAAATGGCACTTCTACCGAAGCTTCGCCGCTTACATCAGCTGTGACGACGATTGGCTTTCCTGAATTCACCTCCACAGTGAAGTGGTCTATTCCAGAAAGAGAATCGCTAGCCTTCATATGAAGAGTTACTTTCCCTGTGTTATCTTTTCCACTTGTTACAGAAAGATCGGTTGGATCTGTAGTATCTATTTTCAGTCTATAGTGTTGTGTTTTAGACTTGGCCCCACCATCAAAATATTGAACATGGAAATACCAAACTCCATCCTCCATGTTTGGTATACTTTTGGCTGTAATCGGGGTGTCATAATAAACTGTTGGCTCCGAGTCTGGGTATGCACCCAATAAAGTCTTTATCGCTGTAGCAGCTCGAGGCAAAGTCCAAGACATCTCAATGTCGTCTTCGCTATACCATACATTCTGATTTGGATGACTAGAAGAAGTCAGTACAAATAGAGAATCTGTGACTGGTTCCGTTCTAGCACTGCGAATAGTTATTTCTGAGCCAATTTTGCCCGACAAAATGTCCGTTCCTAAACCATCATTTTCCCTAACGGCGGAATTCGAAAACACCACAGAAGCTGTGCCTTCTTTTTTGGCTCTAAAAACAACTGAGATCACCTTGCCACCAGTACCTTGAAATCCCGGGTTGGGGACCCCTCCGTTGAAAGTAACCAGTCCTGTTGCATTAGAAAAACTGGGATTTTCTACCCACAGAGAGAAAATTGAGGATGTACTGTCAATCAAAACCACCTCCAGTAAATCTGTAGGGAATTGAATTGCACTTTCTGCGTTATTTATTACCCTACCAAGAGTGTCGACAGATACTTGGACTTTGACAATATTGCCAACCGTCACGTCCGTCTGGGTTGGCCCCATACGCAAAACTGCAGCGTCCGCGTTTTCGGCAACAGCAAAAAAGGCGAAAAGCAAAAATACCGATACAAATATTTTATTCCTCATTACATTCATTTTCGTGATCTCTTTATTTTCCTAAAGATAACTATTGAAAGAATTATAATAAGTATACTACCTATGAGTGAAATTATAATAGGATAAGAAAAAATGTTAAGTGGTGGACTGTACACGGACTCCCTAGAATTACCTGCTGCATCATATGCAATCACTATCACCTCGTTTGATGTATGCTGATTTTGTAATACAAACGTACCACCACTACGAGTCACCGGGAAACTACCCTCTATCACTTCGTAATACCTAACACCTGATTGATTGTCTACTGTACTAAATGACAAAAACTTCTTTCCTTCAAAAACCGAATCATCCTGCCCGGCGATAATAATGAAAGGTTCAGGTGGGGTTTTGTCTTCCAAGATTAATGCGTCTAGGTCATTGGCTGGCCTATTGCCTGTGTCTTGCGGTAAAACATTTATGGTGAGATTCCGGATGCCTACTGTATCCCTTGTTCCCTTACCGTCATTTAGATAAACAGAAACATTATCTGGACTTAGGGTTATTTGTCCGGTGTTTGTAAGGTTGAGAGCAATTTTGAATAAAATCGCGTCTTGCTTTTTAAAGCCGCTCGGAACCCCACCTGCAAAAGAAATTATTCTTAAATCATCTGATAGCAAAGGCTTGTCTGGCCACAAAGAAAAACTAGACTCAGACAAATTGATGTCCCTTATCAAAATAGCTCCAGGCAAATAATCTAGAAATATTTTACCTTCAACGGTGTTTATTTCTTTACCATTAGAATCAACTTTGACATCGATCAAAATCGTATCACCGACAAAAAACTCTGTGTGTGCAGTTTCAAGATAAACACTCGAGGCAAAAACTGAATACGGCAATAAAGCGGCACTAAATACCAGAACGGAAAGACATATTTTGTTATTGAATAATCTCATAATTATTTTTTCCATTGATAAAGCAGTATAGAGAAGTCTATAGAGTTTACTTTGCTATCTTTATTTATATCAACACAGGGATTTTTAAACGGCGGCTCCGGCACCGGAACCCGTTTGGGTTATTTTTCGAACTATAGCAAAGTGCAGTTATCACCGGTAATCACTTCCACTACCTGTGCAGGGGCTGATATACAATTGACTGCAATAGCCGGAATTAATATGAGTGCAGATTCCAGCCTCAGTACCATTGATGGCAGTATTGGTTTGTCTAGCCTCGAAGGAGATTTGGACATAGGAGAATTGAGCGCATCAAATAGCGTTACCATAACGGCAAGCAATGGCTCAATCAGCAATGTGATTGGCGATTATCTTTCAGATGACAATACCACAATTAATGTAAGCGCTCCTCAGATTAACTTAAGCGCAACTCTCGATATTGGAGCAAACGATAACCCCATTGTGGTCAGCGCAGGTCGAGGCGGTGAGGTTAATTTAGCCTCAACGAGAGAAGGCTTTGTTG
>NVTD01000023.1 GCA_002401445.1 Candidatus Wolfebacteria bacterium
AAAAATTATTTATATTAGAATGATACCATTTTTTGGTTTTAATAATATTTTCTAAATCAATAAGTAATTTATTATTATTCATCCTTTAGTTTTTTTAAAAAAATTATAGGTTATTCAGTTAAATAACAAAACTACTTTGTGTGTTGAAAAATACGAACAACCATATTTGAAAAATACGAACAACCATAAATTTCTCACCATTGTTGAATCAGAGTACTATCCCACTATAATTTTTTGTTTTTCTATAAATATTTTATACAAATGTAAATATATTTTTTTAAAAAGTCAACATATTTATATAAAAAATACATAATGAGTAAAAAGAAAATAATAAAATTAACTGAAAATCAGTTTAAAATATTAGTGGAGAATATTGTAAGGGAAGAATTTGGGGTTGGTCAGGTAATGAATGGAGTGAAAATGATAAGTAAATTAAAATAAAAAAATAATGTCTATATTTTCAGATTTAACCAGAAACCAGAATCAAGAACCAGAAAGAGTTTCCACAGTTGGTGATTTAATTGATGAAAAACAAATTAATTATGAACAGGTATTATTAAATACCAAAGATATTCTTATTGATTGGTCAAGAGACTTACTGGAAGTTAAAGATATACTAGATAGTAAAGATAAATTTTTTAATACTACAGATGAAGATGTTACTCTTTTTATAAGTAAAATAAAGGGTAATTTATTTAGTTTAGATGACTTTGGTATATTTGACATGAATAATGTCTATGACTTATTGAATGAACTTAAAACTACTAAAGAATGTCCTGATCCTTCTCCATTTACAGGTACAAATAATACATGTCATGTTACATTAAGAGAATTAGATGATAAGAGGAGTGTAATACGTACCTATAATACTCGTTTAAGGGGGTATAGACGTGACTTTAACAAAATATGGAGTGATCTATTAAGTGTTAGAGATACGAACACTGACGACAAGTATACCCTCTCCACGACAGGTTCTAGTTTTAACTCATTAACCAGTTCTGTTAATACGATAAATGAGAACTATAGTAACATGAGATCCAATGAAGGGAAGTTGTTGAGTACTGATAGTAGTAAAGGATTAATTTCTAATATTTCCCTTAATGATGGTATTATAGATACAAAAATAACCATTTCGTCAAGAAGTTAATATTTATTATACTTCTCCCATAGATCTCTGCAATATTGTTTTTGATCTTCGCTGATATTTATCTCTATAATAAGACCAAGTGTTTTATAATCTTCCCTTAATTCCACTTCACCATATCCAATTGTATTTTTAAATGAAATTGATCCAATTTTGTTAAGTAATTCTCTTATTGGTTCACCACACCAATACTCTATTTCATGATCAATATAACAATTAATTTCACCATTATCCCATTTTACCGCATACTTACGATCTGGATTAACACGTGGAAGAGTATTATCAATTATAGTTCCATTGATGTTTTTTGGACTAGGGTTCGGAGGGTTAATACCTTTCCTAATTCTAATTTTATCTCCTATTTTAAAAGTCATATTTATTTTAAATTATTTATAATTTTTTTTATTACCTAACAAATATACAATATTTATTTGAAATTGTCAAGTATTTATACATACATGAAAAAGATTATTATTACAGAACAACAGTTTAAAGTACTAGTGGAATCCATTGTAATGGAAGTGGATTCCAGAGAAGAGGTAATAGAAAAGTGGGAGAAAGAAAAGAAAATGGAAGATTGGTTTGTTAAATTATTGAATAATCTGGAGGAGAGATCATATCATGGTGATACGTATTATATTAATGAAGAGACCAATGAAATTTACATTTATTATGATAAAGATAATAATAAATTGAGAATTAATACAGATAAAATGTGGAAACCCCTAAAATCAATGTTTAATGTAAATTTTAATGATGTTGGTGGTATCTATAAACGATTAATTGGAGAATACTTGAATTTATGGAATGTTAGACCAGTTCCATTTGATCCTGATTATCTAAATCTATGGCAACATAACATTAAAGAAGAGGATTTTGGATCAAATGTTTTACAAAACATTAAAGATCCTTCTAAACCCACCAGAGTAAGAGATTTTGAGGGTTTAGATACTGGTTATGCAACATATAAAGTAGGGATGTTGGGTCTGAAAGACCTAAATAGAGAAATTGAATATTCATTACATTGGGATAATATAAATAATAGTAAAAAATATAAACAAGATGATAAACCAGCATATAAATATGCATTCGATTGGTTAGATAAAAATGGTTATCAACATACAGAATCTATAAGAGGTAAAAATCCAATACCATTCATTAAACCTCACGAAGGTTTAGGAATAACAGATAAAAAAGGTAAAGTATTATTACCCTCTACTTCAGTAGATAAGGGAGAACAATATATTTCCCAAATATGGTGGGAGAATATAAGTAAAGAAGGATTAAATATGTTAGATGGTGTGATAACAACAGATGAGGATAAGTCTTATCTATTTGGTGGTTGTTATTTATTTATATTTAAATAGTATTTATATAACAAACCAATAAAATGGCAGAATTCTTCGATAGATATCAACAATTTAAAGATAACGGACAGGTTAAGAATGTTCCTTTTATTAAAATACCAGAAAAGTCAACAGATAAGAGAATAATTTACAAGGAGGGTTTTACAAGGTTCGACAAACTTTCACAGGAATTTTATAATAACCCTACGAGTGGTTTTCTGATTATGTTGGCAAATCCTCAGTTTGGCGGACTTGAATTTGATATTCCTGATGGTACAATAATTAGAATCCCATTCGGTTTTAAGGAAACAATTGAACAATATTTCAAAGATGTTGATGATTTTTTGAAACTATAAGTACTATTTATATAATAAAAAAACATGAAAAAAGTAATATCAATAAGTGAATCTCGATTAAAACAAATAATTGAAAGTCGATTAAGAAGACATCTGATTACCGAAGGTAATAATGCAATAGAAATAAAACAAGAACTTGGTACTAAACACATAATTAAAACTATGTGGCAGATAGAGGAACAATACAAGAAAAAAGGATGGTTACCAAAGGGACTACAATTAACATTCTTTTGTCCTGTTTATATGCCAGGAGAAATACAAGTCACCCAACTATTAAAGAAAAGAGATTCTAATGATGAACTAATATTATTCCCCTTACCAGTAATATCTGATCAAAGTAGGATAAAAACAGGATTAGACTATATGGAACAAAAATTACAAATTACAAATCCAAAAAAATATTTAAAGGATGGAGAATTACCTACATATTCTTCATTACCTGGAATTGAAGGGGTTGGCAGTGATCATTTTTATGATTTTATTGCTTATGAGGCAGTTCAATTAGGTTGTTTCTCAATAGTTCCCTCTCATCAGGTCAATACAGGTGACCCTTATAATGAATCTTATAGATTTCCTGGTGAATCGGGTTATTCACCATTTTGGAGGATTCCTCCATTTGAAGAATTTCAAAAAATGAGACCTGATTTATCAAAAATGTTTAAGAAAACGGATGAGGGAATTATAAAGGTTAAGTTTCCAAAAATGTAATGATATTTTTTAAGGTATTTATATCAATTGCAAGTCCTTGATCTATAAGACCAAAAACATCAAAATGAAGTTCAATTAGTTTTTGAACTATTTCATAAGATTGATCTAAAATAGTACCCTGTGAAATATCATTTAAAATATCATTTCTTAAGTACTTTCTAAATAATTCCATAGGTATAAATTTCTCACCATTATGTTCGATTTCTTTAGTAATGTCTATTAAAGGTCTAAGAATCATTTTCCTTAACTTACCATCTACAGATAATAAATCTGTGGTTTCCATTTCATAAATAAAATCCTTTACACTTAATATACATTTTACCTTATAAGGATAATAAGGTGATTTATGTTTTATTTCTAGTTTCATAGTTTTCTAATTTTAATAGATTAATCATTTCTTTTCTCCCAGGCGGTCTGTACAAGATCATCTTCTGATGTACAAGAATTATAATCAAACTTCTTAACACTCTTAAATGCTGTTATTGGTATATTCATCTCTTTTCCTGCTTCATTAATATCTTTTTTACTTGAGAATAAGGGAGTAAATTTCTTATTCACCTTTCCTAAGTTATTAATTTTATAAACTTTAAACATGTTTGTACTCTTCCATAATATGAGTACTAATTTTTTGTTGTGATGCACTTTAGGTTTCATAATTTCTAAATTTTTTTGTTATTCATAGCAATTCCTTTACAATATTATCAACATACATATCAAAATCTCTATATTCTAGAAATTCACTAAATGAAACATTACCTTTTTCACATGAATCCTGTATTGCCTTTGCAACAATTCCTGCAAGGTAATCATCTTTTGATTTATCGTATGGGATAAATGTACTTATGTTATTCATAAATTTCATTTCACAATTAACAATGTGTTCAAAGATTTCTATTTTTCTTTCTTGTTCTGTCATGATTTATAAGTTTTTATTGATTAGACTACAAAGGTATAAATAATATATTTAATATCCAAATATTTATATAAAAAGTTTTATTTATGCCTTTAATCGATCCATTAAGTAGCTTCCCAAATTCTGTTCCTCAGATGGAGAACACTTCTATTTTTGTTAGTTTAACAATAAAAGAAAGAGGTCGATCTATTATTACTTTATCTCAAACTGGATTACAAGTAGATAAAAAAGTAGGGACTGAAGTTAATTTTTTGGGATTTGATGTAACTACTGGACAATATAGTACAAAATGGTCGGAATTGACTGGACCTCACATTTCTGGAGATGAGGGTAGTAAATTTGAGGGTTTCGGAATGACAAACATTAATATTAAAACAAATACATCATATATTCCTAGTGTGGATATAACTTTTATAGATTTAAGGGGATCATCCTTATTCTCAATAGGTCAAGATTCAAAATATGCAACCCTATTTTCCTTTCCACCTCCAGAATTCACTTTAACAGTAAAGGGATATTTCGGGAAGAGTTTAACGTATGGTTTACATTTAGTTAAACAAAGTAGTAAATTTAATTCAAAAACAGGTAATTTTGAAATTACTGCTAATTTCGTTGCTGTTACATTTGCACCATTAACAGATATTCCTGTTGCATATTTAAAAGTAGCACCATTTATGGAAAATCAAGATAGAAACACAGATCCTAACGCTGGTAGTGTTGATACTTTCTATGAGTTAATAAATGCTTCTAGGGTACTAAATAAAAATATAGAAAGACTAAAACAAGGAGATAAATTCCAAGAATTTGTTAATTTAGGGGACGATATATTAAAAATAAACTTAGATTTAAAGGAGTTACAGAATTTTGATTTTTTAATAGAACAATCTTATAGAAGTACCGTATTTTCAGATAAAAAAGTAACCATTAACAGATTATCTAAAGAAACTGGTGGAGATAGATTGATTTTTACTGATAAAACAGGGAATTACCAAAAAACATCATTTAATCAGGATTTAGATGAAAGTTTCTTCAAGGATTTTAGAAGAATAGGGAATGGGATAGAAAATGAATTTAATAGGGAAATATTATCAATAATTAAAAACAACTTAACTGATGGTGGAATTTCTAATGAAATAGTAATAACATCTAATTTCTCCCTACCATCCTCTGGAGGGACAGCAACTCTAGTTGGTCAAATATCTGGAATATCAACACAATTAAATAATCTAAGAAATTTATTAATAAATAAAAGGGATAAAAGACAATCATTGTGTGATGAAATAAAAACAGATGTGGATGATCTTACTATATCTGCATTAGGATTTAAACCAACAATTTATAATGTTTTTAGAATAATTTTAAATGATGTTGATCGATTTATTAAATTATTAAGACAATCATCTATAAATGCACAAAAAGACATAAGTGGAATATCAAAATTATTACAAAATTCCGATGCTAAGGTATCAGATGAATCCTCTTCAAAAAATCAAGAGATAGTAAGATATTCATGGCCAGAATATTTTGAATCTAAAACAATATTAAATGGAAAAAGTAAAAAGAATGTCAGAACATACCCTGGGTCTAACCCAACACTAAGGGTTATGTCTGAAGTACAATTTGTTGAAAATTTTATTGAATCTAGTATTGAGATTATTAGAGGTGAAAGAAGTAGAAGAGAGTTGGACGATAAGGATGATGAAGGCAATGTAGACTGGACACCATTAGGTCCATTTGAGGACGTTCATTTTGAAGGTAGTTCTGATTATGGGAGAAATAAGACTAGTGTAGATAATTTATTAGGTGTTTTAGTAAGAAGATCACAAATAATAGTTAATTGGAATTTAAGACATATTGAACAGGATGGATTCTTTGGAGAAAACATTGCATTGGATAGATTAATAGGTAGTTTTGGTGTACTAGAGGGTGATAATATATTACATGAGGTACAAGATCCTATAATATTAAGAGCATTGGGTGACCTTAATGAAAATAATTTTGAAAATATGTTAAATTTATCGGATACGTCAGATGAATTTTTACCAACCATTCCAAAAGGAACACCAGCAATTGATTTATTCAATCAAGATAATTTAGATTTCATAGAATTTAGACATACAGGTGAAGAATCAATAAATAGAAAACTATACAGATTAGATACCCAATTTGGTGGTTTTTCAGTATTTAAAATACAAGATAATTTTTCATTTGAACCAGTATCAACTGTTAAATCAGAAGTAGAGAACATAAAACAAGCTGCAGAGGAGGGAGGGTTTGTTTCATTGTTTGAATCTATATTTAATCTAGAGGATGATTCTACTATAATAACAGATGAAAATAAGGTAGTCTATAAAGACACACAATCTGGTCCAGAAAGTAATTTCTTTATTTCTACCCTTGATAGTCATAATGATATAAGTAATTTTAAATTACCCCCTAGAGACTTCTTTAATGACCCTAACATAATAACAGATGAGGTTGCATTCGATGACAGTTTAGATAGAGTAGAAACTTATTCTAGAAGTGTATTAGAACCAGTATTTAAAACTGCTGATAGTTTTTTACTTAATTTAACTTCTAATAATTCTAATGCATATACTGAAGAAATTGCATCAGAAGATCCATCTGCAATATCTAGTAGGTCTCCGTTGAGATTTATTTCTTTAAATGGATTTGTTGAAAATAGAAGGCAATTTTTACCAGGTATTATAGAAATACCATATCTATTACTAGTTTATTATGGATGGATAATAACAACTATAGAAGGAAATGGGACTTTTGGAATAGAAAGTCTAACTAAGGAAAAAATATTTGATGATAATGAAAAATCAATCGAATACTTTATAAATTTACCACCTATTGTAAGAGACCAATTAGTAGAACAATATGAATTATTTAGAGATCAAATTTTTGGTGAAGTAAAGGATAGAATATTAGTAGACCAAACTGCAAGTACATTAGAATTAAGACCAGATCAATTTGAGGTTGGTGGTAACTCCGCACATTGGGGAGGATTGAAATCAGGGGTTGATTCACCTTGGTGGGAACTTGTTATGTCTAGAAAATACTTATTTGTTGGGTTACCGTTAGTTCTAATATCACCTGAGAAATCACAATCTACTTTAAATATAAATCCTATCTCAGAACAAGAGAATAGACAAAGTAAAGTACAATTATTAATATCTAGTACTATTAAACATATAAAGACTAAGGTAGATATGGAAATAAAAGAAAAGGAAGAGGTAGAAGAAGATATTAAATCATCACTAAAGGATAATGACATAAAATTGGCATTTTATAATTCATTTAAAACTATAAGTGATAGATGGTTATCTGGGGGTTTTTCTTTATTTGATAGTAAAAATTCAACAGAACAACTAATAGATAAATTTAGTTTTGTTGACCGTGCAATGAAGGATATTGGAATTCTACCAGAACCAGGTGAACCATTTAATGATTTAGGAATGATTATAGACTTTTCTGCAGTAGAGGAAGCTAGTGAAAATAGTAGTATGAGTCTTTACACATTAATAGATAGACTATTAGTAGATAATGGGTTTCAGTTCTTTCCAATTCAAAATTTTATGTTATTTGATGGTCAAGATAGTAATTCATTTAATGAATCTAATGTATTTGGATTTAATCCTAATATAGAAATTTCTTCATCTCCTAAATTTTTATGTGTTTATATAGATAGTGCTTCTTCTTTTTTAGATTCTAAAAGAAATGAAAGTGATGACGTATTTGGTAATGATGGATTTTCTTTAGAGGGAACTGGAGTTCCAGAAGACTTACAAGAATCATTAGATGATGGTTCTGTTAATGCCTTTAAAGTGGAATATGGTAAACCAGAACAAAGTATGTTTAAAGATATTTCTTTAAACCAAGCAGAGTTTAAAGAATCAATAGAAGCAATAAAAATACTTGATAAAATATCTCAAGTGGGATCGGAAGATGCAAGTGCAAAGACAATCCTTAAGGGTCAAAATCTTTTTAATGTCTACGAACAAAGAAGTTATACATGTGAAGTAGAATCATTGGGGAATGCAATGATACAACCAACCCAATATTTTGAATTGGTTAATGTACCAATGTTTAGGGGGGCATATATGATAATTGAGGTTAATCATACAATTACTAATAATCAAATGATGACCAAATTTAAAGGAATAAGAATACCTAGAAATTCATTACCAGTGATAAGTGATTTCGCATCAGCAGTAGGTTTTGACCTTTGTGATGATGTTTCCATAATTAATGGTTCTGAAAGTACTAATTTAAGAAAAATTGATACCACTATAGTCTCAAATGAAGTTGATGGTAGTGTTAGGCAACTATTCAATAATCCAGTAGAATTAAAAACAGGAATATCAATAACTTCTATACCAGGTAATAGGAATATTAAATCAGATACCACCTCACCATCTAATAGTCATAAGGGTGTAGATATTGCAATGCCAGTAGGTACACAAATATTATCTGCTGCAGATGGTGTTATAGAAATATCTAAAGTTAATAGTATAATAACTAGTGATGGTAAAAGACAGGGATTTGGATTGTATGTAGTTATAAAACACATAATCAACCCTGATGGTAGAACATATTGGTCATTGTATGGTCATTTAACCAAACTTGGTGGTAGTATTTCAGTTGGTAAAAAAGTAAAAAAGGGACAAGTTATAGGGTTTTCTGGTGGATTAGAGTCAGACCAACCAAATGCAGGAGGATCAACAGGACCACATTTACATTATGAAATTAAAAGATCAGATGTTGATTCCACCTATTTTGCAGGAAATACAGAATTTATGAACCCAACATTATTTAAAGATATTGGGGAGACATTTCCTTATAAAAAACAAGTAACACAACACCCAACTGATGGAAGTTCTACTTAATGTGTTCTATATTCTCAAATTTCCAATCTGTAGACGTATAGGTTTTATCATCTAATTTAGTATCACCAATACTACTAACATATATTCTTTTTACTTTATGTTTTTTTAATATATGACCAATATATTCTAAACAATATTTATCCATTTTAATTTTATTTTTTTCCCATTTTTCTTCTAAGTTTCTATTTTTACCTTTTTCTGACCAATAAAAATAATGTCTTTTTATTGTTGGACTATCAATATAGAACATATCAGTTATGGTAGGGTTCCACTTATTATTGATTACATATTCTTTTATTGTCCCAGATATAGGTCTAAAACCACTGTCTTTAGACAGTCATAATGGTCATTGGACTTCCAGTCCAATTCCATTACAACCTACGGAATTTGTTCCGTAGTATTTGAGTATTAATCATAATACAAAGATACGAATAATATTTTAATTATCCAAATTTAATTATAAAATTGTTACCGGAGTAGTATTCGAAACTACATCTGCAGAGCCAAAATCTACTATCCTACCAGTTAGACGATCCGGTAATATATTTTGTAACCCCACTTGGATTTAAACCAAGATAATCTCTTTAGAAGAGAGATATGTTATTCAGTTACATCATGGGGCCATGTTATTGTAGTCCATACGGGTGACAATCCCGTTTCTCTGACTTGAAAGGCCAGTATCCTAATCAGCGTAGACGAATGGACTATAAATTAAGCATAAAAAAACCCAACCTATTTTTATAGATTGAGTAACGTACAAGCACAAAGGTTTATCCCAATCTATATCATTCGGTTTGTCTTTGTTCCTGTTTTCTATTTATCATTACTGTTTTCATCTTATTGTCTTTAATTAATTTTTTAATTTCTTCTATTTCTTTATTACTATATTCTTTATCCATGAACTCATCTTGTTCTCTCTTTAGTTCGTTGAACTTATCTATAAGTTTATTTCTTTCTTCTGTCATAATATCTTTTCATTAAAATCCAGATTTAATATAACTATTATAATACCCAGATAAATTAGATTTAGTAGAATCCTTTTTATCAAAATTTCTCTCACCTTCGTATTCTTCCCTAACCTCCTTCTTTTTAGGTTTATTCCCAAATATCCTTTCTATAAATTCTTTCATTATTCTTTGTTATGAACTATATAAATACTATTGATTTCTAAATTGTTAATTCTATTTTATAAAAAAATGAAGAGGAATCCTTTTTCCTTCTTACCCTGAGGAATGATAATGTACATTTAGTATTACTACGCCATTAGACACCCTCCGGGTGGGTTCGAACCATATTTAATAATATCTTCATTCAAATACAAAGGTAAGTATAATTTATTTAAAAAACAAGCATAAAATGAAAAAAATTATTTATCTACTATATTTTTTAAATATGGTATCCCTATAAAATCTTTGTTCAGAGTCACTATACGGTCTATTTGGACAAGATATTGACCCCCTTATAATGGCAGCAGTTATTTTGGCATGTTGTTTTAAAACCTCATGAACTTTATTTATATTCTGAGCTAGACCTTTCATAGTAGAAAACCTTCTCATATCAGCTTCCACAAGTGTTAATCTATCTATTAATAATCCAGTAACATGAGTTCCAAGAGTACCAGATAATTGAAGATTCATATCTGTACTTCCACTTGACATTGAATCTGCAGCGGTTAAAAAATGTTGATGTGTTGTCATTGCAGCAATTTCAGCGGAAATAGTATTTTCAAATTGATCCACTGCTCCACATATATCTGTAAATAAAGGCATAATTTCTAGGTTTTGGTTTGTTGTTATATTAATAAATAGTTATTAATTTAGGAAAAGTTTAATTTATATTTTATTAAAC
>NVTD01000001.1 GCA_002401445.1 Candidatus Wolfebacteria bacterium
TCTGTATTGTGTTGATTTATTAACCAATGGTCCAAATACTAGTTTGCTAGTACTTATCTCTCGCAACAATAGTGACACCCAGTCCATTCCAACTTCTGCCATATCAGGAGTTATCTCATTCTCAAAACGCTTTGAAGAGTTGTTTATTAGTTTTAGACGTCTTGACGTCTTACGTACTGCGACTGGCTCAAAATTTGCTGACTCAAGAATAATATTCTTTGTCTCGCGTGTTACCTCAGCGCGCTTTCCTCCTTTCACACCTGCGATTGCAAGAGCTCCATTATCGTCACTGATCACAGAGTCATCTACTGATAGAGTAATCTCGACATCATCAAGTAAAGTAATAATCTCTCCCTCCTTCGCAGCCCGTACAACAATACCTCCAACGATCTTGTCAGCATCAAAAGCATGCAATGGCTGTCCACGATCGAGCATGACGAGGTTGGTAGCATCTACAACACTGTTGATACTTCGCTCGCCTATTGCTCCTAGAAAATTCTTCGTCCAATCTGGAGAGTCCCCTACTGTTATATTTTCTACACGTCTTCCAATATAGCGACGACAGAAATCTTCATTTTCTATTTTTACTGAAAGATCGTTAGTGTCTCCGGTCTCAATAGGAACTAATCCCAGATCCTTCAACGGTTCATTTATAATTGCTGACAGTTCTCGTGCGCATCCAACATGTGAAAGCATGTAATGTGCACGATCAGGAAGTACACCAAGATCAAGTACGTAATCTTCTCCTACTTTTTCTATACTTTCCAATTCAACGCTGTGTTTATTAAAAAGCTCCCCCACTCTATCAGGAGATGGTAGTGTCTTTTCGAAATATGACTGTAGCCAGTTATACGAGATCAGCATATTAGAATTGATTTACGAGGCGAAGATCACCATTATAAAATGACCGTACATCATCCACTCCGTATTTAAGCATTACTAATCTATCGATTCCCATACCAAATGCAAAGCCGCTATACTCTTTGGGGTCTAGGCCAATATTCTCTATTACAGTGGGGTGCACTACTCCAGCACCAAGAACCTCGATCCATTTCTTTCCGTCGCGTGATATATCTATCTCGATTCCTGGTTCCACAAATGGAAAGAAGCTAGGGCGAAATCGTACTTGCAGTTCTCCTCCGAAAAACTCTTTTACGAAGTGTTCAAGTACTCCCTTTAAATGTGCGAGTGATACATTTTTATCTATATACAAACCCTCCATCTGATGAAACTGCATTTCGTGTGTGCTATCTGTTGCTTCATGTCGAAAAGTCTTTCCTGGGACAATAACCTTGAATGGGGGCTTGTGTGCTTTTGCATAACGAATCTGCACTGGAGATGTATGTGTTCGTAACAGCTTTCCTGCATTTTTTGGAGAGAGCCAAAAAGTGTCCCACAAATCACGAGCAGGATGATTCTTTGGAACATTTAAAAGATCGAAATTGTATTCTTCAGTCTCAATTTCAGTACCTTCTGCAACAGCAAAACCAAGCTCACCAAAAATACGCTGCATATCCAAAATAGTCTGACTGATGGGATGTAAATGCCCCTTTTTCTGATTTTCTTCCATGATCTCCATTATACAAAAAAAGGCACCGTTGGGTACCTTTTGAAGTGTGTGCTAATTGATTATTTCGATACAGCAATTTTTAACCCGAGAGCTATGAGTACGACTCCTGTGAATCGTTCTACAATATGCTTTATTCCCATAAATCTTATTCTTACAGCTGGCTGTGTTAAAGTCAGTGCGACGAATGAAAACCATAGGAATGTTACGATGCTCATCTCTGCTCCATATATAATCTTTATACTTACAGGTGTTGTGGGACTAATGCCAATAGAGAACAAGGCCAGAAAAAAGAGAGTTGTCTTTGGATTAAGGATGTTTGTTAAGAAACCACTTCGGATTGCCTTCAATACGTTTACTGTCGGAGCATGTCTACCAATTTTAATCTCTATGTCCTTTTTCATTGATCGCTTGGCCCTCAATGACTTACAACCAATGTAGATGAGATATGCTGCACCAACCCACTTAATTATGTTGAAGAGGGCAACTGATTGTTGAATGATCAATCCAATGCCAATGATTGAATACGCAACATGGACAAGAATACCAAGTCCAAGACCAACACTTGTCCATATCCCTTCAGTTCGAGAATGTGACAAACTACTACGTAATACGATTGCAAAGTCCGGCCCAGGACTCATGACGGCTAGTAAATGCGCTCCAGCAAGTGCGGCGAACTCAATTATGTAATTTTCCATAGTATATCTCCAGGTTCAAGGTTCAAGGTTCTGTCATCCATTATACAAAAAAAGGCACCGTTGGGTACCTTTTTGGTTTGTGTCCTCAATAAGGACTATTTTGAATTCATGCAGATAGTGCTCGCCTCAAGAAGGGTCTTTTGACGTTTCTGTTCTTGAACATTGCGTTTAATTGCACGATGATATGCCGGCATAATATTCCCCGTCTTTCTAAACTCAAGTGAATTGAGCTCCTCAAGAAATTCGGGGAGTATGTGCGGACGGTCTACTGAAACAAGTGCTAAAAATCTTAAGGCTCTAATACTAGGTTCCATAAATACTCCTGGGTTAAGGTTCTAGGGAAATTGTAGCATAAGCAGTTTTGGTGAGCTACCTGAGTGAGTTTCGCGAATTACAGGAGTTCACAAGAGGATTCTCTCCTTACAGGAGCTGTGCAGGTTTCCCATTTTTTCGAAGTTGAGACTTCTCAAAAATATGGGAGAACCTCTTCGAATCCTCTCACGAAAGAAAATAAATTTTCTTTCTCTCGGCTCGACAAAAGTGCAAGCACTTTTGTCAGAATGAGCCGAGGAGAGGATTCGAACCCCCGACCAATCGCTTACAAAGCGACCGCTCTACCAGCTGAGCTACCTCGGCAATATATACTAGACAAAAAAGAGTATACCTATTTAACTCTTAATTGTCTATTGGACCGTTCTGCATCTGTTCCTTATGATGTGCAATCCTGCGCAAAAAGAATGATGCTGAACCTGTCTGTTTATGTGAACCTCTCCCTCTAATAAAATTGAGTACTCGTACAAGACGGCGCTCAGTAGATTGTTTTATATACGTAACAGAAGTGTGTAGGCCATGCATAATAGCATGTAATGAAAAATGAAATCCTGAATGAACCCTCTCCTTTGTATCACTCGCTATGCGATCAAAAAACCGTCGTGTACGCATATCAGCATTCGTACGTGCGCGAGCAAACAAAACTACATGCTTCTTATCCTCCCAATACTTTAGTGAAAGAACTGAGATGATACAGACTAAGGACAGTATGAACAATGTAAGTAAAATTGTCATATGAATAACGTGCTACTATATTATACCTCAAGACGCACCATGCTTGTCACTTCAATACGCTCACCAAATTTCTGTGTAGCTTCACTTAGCATGGCCCCAATAGTTATATCTGGGTTCTTAACAAATGATTGTGTTGCAAGAATACGGTCACTAAAATATGAATCAATCTTTCCTTTTAGGATTTGCTCTTTAAGCTCCTCAGGCTTACCTTCTACTTCTGGAGCAAATGTTTCCTTTACCTTTTCAATTTCATCAGTGGGAATGGCATCTGCGTTTGCAAATTCTGGATTCATTGCAGTAACTTGCATAGCAATGTCATGCGCAAGTGCGACAAACTCTTCATTTTTTGATACAAAGTCCGTCTCACAAGAAAGTGTAATCATTGCTCCAACAGTTCCTGTTGTGTGAGTATACGCAGAAACAACGCCAGCTCCAAGCTCGCGTCCAGATTTCTTTGCTGCAATTTCTCCACTTCGCTTCTTAAGTAAGATAAGAGCTTTTTCTTTGTCACCATTTGTCTCCTCAAGTGCCTTCTTACATTCCATTACAGAAATGCCGGTTTCGTTCCTCAGTTCTTTTACTTGTTCAATTGAGATACTCATAAATGCTGTTTTTAATTAGAAAGAAAGCTCGTGTATTACCAAATACATATGAGCTTTATTTGTCGCTCTTGTCTGACTTGTCTGTGGGTGCAACTTTTGCAGCTTCTACGGTTTCTGCTTGCTTTTCTGCCTTTCCCTCTAGATATGCAGCACTTAGTTGATCAATGAAATATGAAATACTTCCACGGGCAGAATCATTTCCTACAATCGCCTGAGATACCTCTTTTATATTACAATCTGATCCCATAATAGCGATAACTGGAATACCAATAACGTCAGCTTCCTTCACTGCAATAATCTCTTGTCTTGGATCCACGACAAACAGTGCATCTGGCTTTTTTGCAAGAGTGGTTATTCCACCAAATGTTCGCTCAAGATCTTCGATGTCACGATCAATCAAAAGTCGTTCCTTTTTTGTAAATTGTGCAAGTGATCCTTTTTCTTTCTTTTCCTTAAGGTCAGCTAGCTTATCAATTCTCTTTTTAATTTGTGTAAAGTTCGTAAGTGTTCCTCCAATCCATCGTCCAGCAACATGTGGCATTTCGATTGATTCAGCACCTTTCACGAGAGCGTCATGTGCTTCATTTTTACCAGCAACAAAAAGTATAACCTTACCTTCCTTTCCGAGGCCTTTCACATACTCTTTTGTAGTAGCAAGAGTGTCATATGTCTTTTCTAGATCAAAAATCTCAATTCGATTTTTAGCTCCAAAAATAAAAGGCGCTACAGATGGGTGGCGTCGACTTCGTGCATATGCAAAATGTGTACCTGCCTCAAACATCTCTTTGAGTGCGGCCTGTTTGTCTATTTCTGTCATGAGGAGAACTATAGCACATTTCTATTTGTCCCGCAAACAAAAATGAAATGCCAAATTACAAGCACCAAGTACCAAAAATTCAAAAGAGAAAAGAGCCAAGGGCTAAAGAAACCAAGAGCTAAAAACGGTTAAAACCAAGAATTTAAAATGTTGAAATTTACGATCATAGCTCACAAAATTACACCACATTTTAAAAACTACTTTCCAAGGCTTAGCCTCCGATAAAAAAAGGAAATCATAAAAAATACCCTCCACTCGCAAATCGCGAGGAAGGGCAAAGGACAAATCCGCCAGCCGGCGAATCTAAGTTTAATACTAAATGTCCTAGTTCTTAGCACTACTTGAGACAGAAGCCGACGAATCCTTACGACGCCAGTCGTTCTTAAGCCAGTGCTCGTTCCGATTCAATGCGCCATCATCCCAATAGAGGTAACAAGCGCACAGGTCACCTTTCTTCCGAAAAATTGAGCCCCAGAAAAAGATGTTGTAGCGTGTATAGCCGTTTTCATCTTTCTTCCAGTGTTCCGGGTACAACTCAGGGTGGTCGTAGATGTAGTCCAAAACATTACTGTTCAAGAGTACCTTCTTGCCACCTTCGAGCTCCTTGCGGAGTTCATTGCCAACAACCACACTGTCACCCGTTTGCTTTTCGGACAGAAAGAGTTCAACCTTCTTTCCATCTAGGTAGAGATTGTCGTCTGAACGCAATTCAATATCGACAACCCCCGTGCCTTCGTGTGTGACCACTTCAGCGCCGTCAAACGGGAGTCGAGGTGATTTGCCGAGGTCGATGGTTTGTTTGGCTACCGTAATTTTCACATTACTCCGCAAGAAAAACTCACCAGCTTCTTGGATATTAGAAAGATCCATTTGCTCCGTCAGCTTAATGAGAATTGCACTTTCCTGACCACGAGTCAGGCCATTCGCTGTTGCGATATTTGGTTTTGTCATTTTTCAACTTTCTGTTGATTTTCCGCTCTTCCAGAGCAAGGGCTGATCTAATTAGTCACATTCAATATCAAAGTACCTTGAAACTCCTTGTACCATACATCATCTTTTAGCTGTTTGTCAAGTGCCTATACTGGCTCACTAATTTGAAATCAACTAGAAAATGATCTTTACTCAATTAGGTTTTTATGTCAAAGTCCCGCTAGTCAGACTAGCGGGACAGTGGTGGATAATCTGGCTATCACCTTACGCTTCTGCGCTATCACCACCGTTCTCTCCCTCTTCACTATATTCCTTTAAAGTCTTTATTATTGGTTCTATTGCGCCTTCGAAAATACGCTCTATTCCATGCCAGCTTTTCTTGATCCGGTGATCGGTAACACGATCTTGCAGGATATTATATGTACGGATTTTCTCACTTCTATCCCCTGTTCCAATCTGACCTTTACGATTTGCTGAGTGCTTCTTTGCCTCCTCTTCTTCTTTAAGAACCTCAAGCTTCGACATGAGCATTGCCATCGCTTTCTCGCGATTCTTTAGCTGACTACGCTCTGAAGTACAACGAACATCTAGCCCAGTTGGTTTGTGAATTATTCTTACCGCTGTTTCTACCTTGTTTACATTTTGTCCTCCCTTTCCACCTGATCGAGAAAACTCCATCTCAAATTCCGTAGGGTCAATTTCAAGTTTTGACTTTTTTCGGATTGGAAGAATCGCAATAGATGCTGTTGAAGTGTGTATACGTCCTGATTTTTCTGTCGCTGGAACACGCTGAACACGGTGTACTCCTGTTTCAAATCGTAGATCCTTGTACACGTCAGTACCCTTTATTTCAAAAGATGCTTCCTTGTATCCATCCGAATCAGTAACCGCAGTGTGTAATGGTCGAAACTGCCATCCTCTGGCTTCCGAATATCTCTCGTACATGTTTGCTAGATTACGTGCAAATATAGATGCCTCATCACCACCTGCACCCGCCCTGACCTCAAGAACTATTTCTGCTGGGAAATCATCACTACCGCCATCTGGATTCAATATATGCTCCATTTGTTTTATCAATCCCTTTTTCTGATCTGCAATTTCCTTTTTCTCTTCTGCTATCATCTCTGCCAATTCATCGTCCATATCAGCACCAGAAAGCTCCGCCTCCTTTGATTCGAGACGTTCATATTCCGTTGCTAGAAACTGCGTACGGTGATCCTGTTTATACTGTTCTAAATCCATATTTATAGTTTACCTTCTTAGACACACAAAAACCACGCGAGTGCGTGGCTTTTGTATCAAGAGAGTTACTTCTTTGCTTTTGCCTCTCTTGCCTTGAACTTCTCAACGCGCCCTGCTGTATCAAGAACCTTGTCAGTTCCAGTATAAAATGGGTGGCAGGCGCTACAAATCTCAACCTCTATGTTTTCCATGGTTGAACCTGTCTTAAATGTATTTCCACATGCACATTTTACTGATGCTTGTGGGAAATATGTTGGGTGAATTTCTTTCTTCATGAGATGAGACTATACCAAGTTTTTGGAATTTGTGCAAATGCTCATACATTGACGTACATTAGTCAATATTGTACTATCCATGTGAACCTACGCGTCCGTGTAACAGCCAATATGTCGAGTGACATATATGCCGTGGTCATCATTCTGATCGTTGCACTTGACGCTGAATATAGGAACATTGACATGAAATTGAACATAGATCCAACAATACATGAAACTGAAGTTGCTCAACGACATCTTAAGAACCATATTGCAACTAACCAAATAAAGGAAAGTAGAAGGGTCTACACGTCACTTATGTGCGACGGAGGTATTATCTCTGCAAGAGTCTCCACAGAACTTATTGAAGCGAAACTCCTCGGTAACAACCCTCCTTATTCTTTTTCGTTCGTAACATTCACTAAAACGGGAGAGGATGCAAACTGGCTTATTTTGAATTCTTGGTTTCGTCAGTCAGATAAGTTCTGGCTACAATTGGAAATGAATTTCAGCAAATGGCCCATCTCAATCTTGGACCTGGGATGGATCAGCGACAATTGTCACCAACTGAGATCCATCTATACTGCCTTAAGGAGAGAGGGGTGTGTGGATGGTGCGAATTTCCTTCGCGAGTGCCGAGAGGGTCCCTTTAAAGAATTCATTAAATCATTCCTTAAAGAAGGTGAGCCGGGTATTGATGCCCGGTTTGCGCGATCCTTTAAGATACCCTCAAATGAAAAGGATTGAACAGCTTTTACCCACCCGACTTCGCAAGAAGTCGGGTGTTCTTTTTTTAAATTTCTAGATCTTCTTTTTCTACTGCCCAAACTCCTTCAGTGGATCAATCATGTTCTCTTGGATATCTTGCGCTTTTGCCATAACTCCACGGCCATAAAACGCATTCTTGTCTTTCCACCAGTTACCACCTGCATAATATCGTAGTGCTGCTTCATTTTCCGCACTATATCCTCCTTCATCAGCCCCTAGGTCAGATAGGAATAGTGCTGTTGCGGTTATTGCATCCCTTGGATTCCAAGGATTTGCTGGGCTGTTTCCTGTGATTCTTGCAATTTGTTTCTCAAATATTGCCCATGTTGAAGGTATAAACTGTGATGGCCCCATAGCCCCTCCCCATCCATTACCCCACGGACAAGATAGCGGCATTACGTCCGGATTAAATCCAAGAGCATTAACAATGCGCAGATATGGCTTATGGTCACGTGTTGGTTTCATTATTTCTCTCCAACCTTTTGAAGCTGGATCTCCTAATCTGTTACAAGTACCTACATTTTCTCCTAAGTTAGATTCTTGTTTTAGAATTCCTAATATAAATGCAGGACGAACACCAGTACCAGCACTTGCCTCCTCTGCAAATCGAAGAGCATCTCCAAAAGGAATAGCTGCACTGTCACGGAGGGCAAACAAGGTCGAACGAATCTCGGCTGCTCGTTTACTACGCTCAGCGATCACCTCTTTGTATCCTGCCTCTTTTTTCTTGCTCACGTGCAAGAGATCTTGTTTCTGATCCTCACGTCTCTCAACTACTCTTTTTTGAGCCTCTATATCCACACGTGCATCAATTGCCTGTTTTCTTTTACCATCCAGTGCTTCACGCTCTACTTCGGTCGCGGCCTTAATATCACTGATCTCCTCGAATAGAGTTCGCAGTGAATTATTAATTATTGCAAATGTATCAATATCTAGAAAAAAATCAGACAAATTGTCCTGTGACAACATTATCTCTGTTAAAGAAAAGGCACTCACTTCATCAGTACGCCTCATGATCTTTGCTAGAGATTCCTTTCCACGAGCGACCTGGTCTTCTAGTGATGCTATTGTAGATGTCTTTTCCTTTATCCCGTCCCCAAGATTTCCGATGGTTATGTTTCTTGATTTAATATTTAATTTTGCTTTGTTTATTTGTGAAGTAAGAATGGATATATCACGTTGTATTGAACCACTCTCCTTTTTTTGTACATCAAGAACAACCTGCTGTTCAGCAATCTCCTCTTCGACCTGTGACAGTTCTGCACGAAGCTTTGCTTCTCGCTGATCAACAGCACCTTGTGCAAACGCAGAGCTACTGACCAAAAGACCCAGTATTATGCAAAGGGTTATCAGTCTTGTGGACAATAATTTCATACCTACCAGTATACCAAAAAACAGCCCGCAATAGCGGGCTGTTTTAATAAGGTATATTTGGAGCCCATCCACTATCTCACCGCAATAAGTGAAAAAACGAGCTTGTCGACTGAAATCCCTAAATTTTTACTACAAATCATCTATTTTGTCTCAGTAATGTTCACATTGCCTCATCAAAATATATAATTTGTAACAAAAATTTCAATAATTTCAGAACGACATGAGATAGTGGATGGGCTCCTAGACTATTTATCTTCCTTTGAGGCCTCTTCAGGTGCTTCTTCACCCTTTCCTTTTTGTTCTACCTCGATTGCATCCATGTCGACTGCTGCTGATTCTTCTTCAGCTTCCTCCTTAACTTCTTCCGCAACAATCACCACATCCTCTCCTTGAACCATAGAGGTAACTCCCTCTGGTAGTTTCAGATCTTTTACATCAATCTGACTTCCAATAACATCAAGTTTAGTTAGATCAACTTCAATATCTGACGGTAGATCTTTTGGCATCGCTTCAACTTGTAGTTCATGCATCACCTTAACAAGGTTAGCTCCCAGACCCTTAACTGCAGGTGATTCTCCTTCGAAACGAAGAGGTACTGCAACTTGAACCTTCTTGCCTTTCTCAATAATATAAAAATCTGCATGTCTAAATTGACTTGTCACTGGATCACGATCTACATCATGAATGAGAGCTTCAAGATCACCTTTTGAGGTCTTCAAAGTAATAACTGCTGATTCTCCTGCTTGATCCCAAACCTTTCCAAATTCTTTTTGAGAAATCGTCACTGGAGTATTTTCCTCCTTTGGACCATAAAAAACAGCTGGCATAAGTCCGCCTGCTCGTAAAACACTATTCTTTTGACTGGCATCACGTGCCTCTGTGGTTAGAGATATCATTGAATGAGTATACTGAATTTTTGAGAAAAGGCAAGGTAGTTGCTAATTGCAAACATTATCTCCAGGATAGAACCATTCTTTATTTTGATCCTTACAAAACTTAGGCTGTGAACCAAATTCATACCAAATACACTTTGAAGTATTCTGCGATCCACCGTCATTTTCTGCATCAATACCGGTGCAAGGATCCTCAAATTTCATCATAAATCCATATGTTCTATAGCCATCATTTGCATTTGCCACATAGTAATAATTATATGCATCAGAGCCTTTATTACAAAGAGGGTCTCCTGTAAGTTTCATGTATGGAGAAAGATCACTCACAAGAGCAGTCCACTCAGAATTTTCATCTGCTATTTGCTCTGGTGTACACTGTGAATCTTTCAATGTTGCAACCTGTTTTGGGTAATGACCATTATCGGCTAAATATAACTCTAAAGACAACTCTATCCTTTTTACATCAGCAAGACGCTGTGCATTTCTGGTACTTACTTTTACACTCTCATATCCCGCAAGAGCAAGACTAGTCATAAGAGTAATGATCGACACAGCAACCATTATCTCAACCAGGGTAAATCCCTCACCTTTTTTTGCGTTCCGCAAAAAAAGGTGAGGGATAAACCCCCTCTTGAATAGTCTTTTTTGAGATAATATTTTAAACATACTAATACAGAGGTTCAAATGGATCTTGCGGAACACCTAGGTCAGGCTCGGAGATTGATTCATTTCCACCATAGGGGAAAACAATAAATGCAATGGAGAATATAAGAATTGAAAATATAACAAGTACTATTCTTGCTTGAGAAATATTCTCTATAATCCCCGTCTTGAAAACAATACGATACATCAGAGAAGTCTTCTCTAATTCAAATTCTTGTGCTCGATAACTGCTTTCATTATGAAAATCTACATCACTCATATAATTATGATACTACGTTTGGTGGTGTCTCTCCATTAAAGAATGCGATTAGGTTACCACTTGCCAAATCTGACATACTCTTTCGTGCTTCTTCTGTCGCAGATGCAATGTGTGGAGTAAGAATCACATTGTCCAAATCTGCTAGACCTGGAGCGAGTATAGGCTCGTCTTCATAAACATCCATACCAACTCCTGCAATTGTCTTATTCTTTAGTGCCTCAACGACAGCTTTTTCATCCATAACTGGACCACGTGATGTATTGATAAGGATTGCAGTTTTTTTCATAAGTGCCAATCTCTCTGCATTTACCAAATGACGTGTTGAATCGAGCAATGGAACATTTACTGATACTACATCTGAATTTTTAAATACATCCTCAGGATTCTTATAAAAGACAGCTCCTAATTCATTCTCAGCACTTGTATTCTGCACGACATCATAATAGATAACATTCATATCAAAGCCATTCTTTGCAATCCGCATTATGGTATCTCCAATATGTCCAGCACCAAGCACTCCGAGTGTCTTACCGCGAAGATCTACACCAACAAATAAATTGGGATCCCAGCCTTGATATTTTCCACCCTTCACAAACTTGTCCGCCTCCACAAGATGTTTCCACAATGCCAATATGAGACCAAATGTATGTTCTGCAACTGGTCGTGTTAAATCTCCTGGAGTGTTAGTTATAGTAACTCCTCGTTTTTTTGCTTCCTCTAAATCAATATTATTAAAACCAACTGCATAGTTTGCAAAAATTTTAACGCTTGGTGCTGCATCAAAAACAGACGCATCAATCTTGTCAGTTAGAAGAGGAAGAACTCCTTCGTACTGTCCTTCTGATAGAGTTGTCTTTAATTCTTCTGCTGTCATGACACCTTCTTTCTCACTAACCGTGACATCATGCCCCGCTTCTTTTAACTTTTCAATTCCACCACCCGGTATATTCCTTGTTACAAAAATCTTTGCCATATATCAATTAAAAATTAAGATTAAAAGAACCAAGAACCAAAAAGTTCATGGTTTAGAGATGATTAAATAATTTTAATCTCTCTTCAACTTTCGCTTGAACTGCATGTACCGATGATTTCAATATTCTATACGGTGCAACCTCGTCTGGGTTTTCCTGTATCGACTGCTTTAGTGCATCCCGATATGCCACACGAATTTCTGTATTAATATGAATCACTGAAACCCCTGCTTTAATGGCTTTTGTAAAATCGTCATCACTAATACCAGAACCTCCATGCAGCACAAGTGGTACTCCCGTTGCGTTTTTTATTTCGCCAACTCGGTCAACGTTAATTGCAGGATTTCTTCCTTCCTTAAGCATGCCGTGTAAATTACCTACTGCAGGAGCAAGAAGATCCACCCCAGTGGCCGCGACAAATTCTTTAGCAATGTCTGGTTTTGTTAGTACTTCATCTGTCGTTTCCGCTCCCTCAGGAATTTCATCTAGTATTTTTGATGATTTTCCAATATTGCCAAGTTCTGCTTCAACCAAAATATCAGGATTAACACTTCTCGCATAATCGACACATTTTTTGGTTATTTCAATATTCTCCTCAGTAGTCACCTTTAAACCATCAAAAATAACTGCATCATATCCCGCGTCAATTGCCTCTTTCACTCCTTCAAAAGAGTACGTATGATCTGCATTAAGAAAGATGGGGTAATCATATTCCTCGCGAATACTCTTCACGAGAGCTACCGCTTGCTTCAAGCCAATAAAATCACGCTCTCCTTCTGAAGTACCGATGATTACTGGCACATCTAGTTTCTGCGCAGCTCTAAATATTCCCCACAATGCCTCTATATTAGAAATATTAAAATGACCGATTGCGACACCCCTCTCTTGTGCATCTGCGATATACTCGCGTAGTTTCTTTACCATATGCAGATATTTTAACATAGTTAGACATTTCTATTTACTTGCCGTGCTGAATAACAATGACCTATTGACAAATACAATATATTGTGTATAATCATACTAGAACCTATGAAAAACTTACCTGAACCACTGCTCGACCGTATTTCGAAATTTTTTGACCGTCTGTCAAAAATCAAAACTTCAACATTCGTACTAGCATCTAGTCTTATGTTTTTAGTTCTATTTATCTCCTTCTACACAGTGATCTCAACTATCAGCAATAGCGTACGTGAGAAATGGGCAAATTTCCACCCTAATTATTCTGTTAGTATTGACGACGCGAGAATACTACAAACTCAGAAGGAAAAACAAGACGCTGTTGCGCGATACATCGCTGGCAAACCAGTAAGCCAACACGACACATGGTGGATATCACCACGGAGCCACTTTGCTCCCATCCGACGCGACCTCATAAAGCAATACGCGGATGAGGAAGTACTATCTAGAGAGCAAGCGCGACAACTTCTTGAAATTTCTAGAGACTTTCACTACGCTCGCGCTCCGCTACACGACACAGTGCATCCGTAAACAAAAAATGTACTAACATCACGCCACCCACTTCGGGTGGTACTTTTTTTATGACTCTATGAGAATGTTATACTATCTTCATGAATACACAATTAGATTTTCTCGCTGTAGGCGACATAGTAACTGATGCATTTATTAAATTACAAGACGCGTCCGTAGAATGTGAGGTCGATAAAGATAACTGCAAGCTTTGCATGCGATTCGGAGACAAAATACCTTATGATTCTGCTATCGTAATTCCAGCTGTAGGAAATAGTCCTAATGCCTCTGTTTCTGCGCATAGACTTGGATTAAACAGTGCATTGATGACTGACCTCGGAGATGACGCACATGGTAAAGAATGCATTGATGCACTGGTGACAGAAGGCGTCTCTACTGATTTTGTACGAGCGCACCCTGGAATGGAATCCAATTACCACTATGTACTACGCTATCAGGCAGAGAGAACAATTCTTGTCAAGCATCATGAATATAAATATTCTTTCCCGAAGGACTTAATTGCTCCAAAATTCCTATACCTCAGTTCTCTTGCAGAAAACTCACTTCCTTACCATGACGAAATAGCAGACTATCTAGAAGGACATCCCGAGACCAAACTAGCATTTCAACCAGGAACATTTCAAATGAAATTGGGTTCAGAGAAACTTGCTCGACTATATAAACTTTCATACCTATTCTTCTGCAACAAACAAGAAGCTCAGAAAATTCTTGGTTCTGATTCTGCAGATTTTCAAGAACTATTAAAAGACATGCATGCATTAGGTCCCAAAATAGTTATCATCACCGATGGCCCAGATGGCGCATATGTATCAGACGGTACAAGTGTCTGGTTCGGACCTATGTACCCTGATCCTGCTCCTCCAGTAGACCGTACAGGGGCGGGAGACTCTTTCTCAAGTACATTCACTTGTGCACTTGCTCTTGGAAAAACCGTACCAGAGGCTCTATCTTGGGGACCTATTAATTCAATGAATGTCGTGCAACATATTGGTGCACAGAAAGGATTACTTGCAATGGATGAATTAGAAAAACTACTTGCGAACGCTCCAGCAGATTATGTTATTAAAAAAATAGCCTAACGGCTATTTTTGTTTACAATACGATATATTTGTGTAATATGGTGTTAGATTCGAATAACCCTCAAAGGAAAGGTTGATACAATGCCTCCAGAAACAATAGATGAACCCAGTATTATTGCACTTGTTAATTTCCTAAAAAGGAAAGGTTGGAACCTTCAAAAACATCACTGGACTATGTTGACAGATAAGATCAATGTAATTAATGTACTCAATACCCTTGCGGGATATAATGATTCACTGTCTTCAAATATGCTATTAGGGCGTAATAGGATTATACCCCCAAGCAAATATCCTCACGCTACCCGGCAATACTTAACTCCGGCGGGAATACTTATCGCTGTTATTTGGAATAAAGGGATCACCGACGACCCCATTATAATAACTCTCGATGATGTTAATATGGGATGCCTCATTCCAGAAAATACATGGCATTGTCTCATAACAAATGCACACACCAGTTGTGGGGTGGTCTCAGTTGGAATTCCTACAACTCCAGAAAAGAACTACGAAACTATTTGGCACCCCGAGGCATGTAGACTTGATGGTGCCAATATACTTAGTTGATGTGTCAAAAAATGCTCAAAATTTCAACCCTGCGTAGATTCTGCGCAGGGTATTTTTTATACTAACTTTGCAATACCTTTTTAACTGCTTTTTTAATTGCGGCTTCATCTAATCCATAGTGCACAATCAATTCATCTGGAGTTCCTGATTGACCAAAGACATCACGTACTCCAACAAAAGCTATCGGCACTGGGAAATTTTCAGCAAGTACTTCAGCAACTGCACTTCCCAATCCTCCTACAACTTGGTGCTCTTCAACGGTGACGATATGTTTTGTCTCACGAGCAAGCGCTATGACCGCAGCGCTATCGAGAGGTTTTATTGTTGCACAGTTAAGTACTTTGATGCGTACTCCCTTTTCTTCTAATTCTTTAGCAACCCTAAGCGCACGGTGCAATAATGCTCCTGTCGCAATAATCCCTACTTCAGCATCGCCACTTTCTGGTTCATAAAAAACCGCTGCTTTCCCTATTTCAAATGGTGTTTCCTCTGAGGTAATAATAGGTGTCTTTTCTCGCGCCAAACGTACATAGGTTGGATCAGGTGTTTTGGCACACGCAATAGTCGCCTTTCGCGCCTCGATAGCATCACATGGTGAAATGACGACCATACGCGGTATAACACGCGTGATAGCAATGTCCTCGATTGCTTGGTGTGTACCACCGTCAGGACCAACAGATACTCCAGCGTGCGAACCAGCGATCTTTACAGGTACATTGTTATAGCAGATCGTTGTGCGAATTTGTTCCCAATTACGTCCAGGCGAAAACATTGCATATGAAGTAATAAAAGGAATCTTACCCATTGCTGCCATGCCACTTGCGACACTCGCAAGATTTTGCTCTGCAACACCAATTTCAATAAAACGCTCGGGAAATTCATCACGAAAGAAATTCATTTTTGTTGAATCAGTTAGATCAGCACATAGACCAACAACATTTTCGTCAGCCTTCCCGGCCTCGAGTAACCCCTCACCAAACCCTTGTCGAATAGGCACTTGCTCAACGTCATCACTGAACATTTCTTTATTTAAATTTTGCTTTGAGTTAATCATTGTTCTCATTCATTATTTTCTTATCAAGAGTACGCAATGCGGTGTGCGCTGCCTTTTTCTCTTCATCACTCTTTGGAGGCTTACCATGCCATTCAGGTAGACGTTCAAACTCTGGTACTCCTTTGCCTGGAATTGTATTAGCAATGATCACACTCGGTTTGTCACCTACTGCTTGTGCATTCCCAAATGCTTCAATAATCGCATCAAAATTATGTCCATCAATTTCCTGGACATGCCAGTTAAAGGCCTCCCATTTCTTGTCCATGGGATTCATTGGTAGGACATCCTCTGTATAACCATCGATCTGAATGTAGTTGCGATCAACAATTGCAATGAGATTGTGTAGCTTTTCTTTTCCCGCCAACATGATTGCTTCCCAGTTCTGCCCCTCTTGTAATTCACCATCCCCAAGGAAACAATAGAAAAACTTACTTGATGATCGTCCATTATTCAGGCGTTCTGCAATTGCCATCCCGAGAGATTGTGACAATCCTGAGCCAAGTGGACCTGAACTTGTTTCCATGGCTGGTAGGAATTCACGATGTGGATGTCCTTGCAAACGTGAGCCGAATTTTCGTAGTGTTTTTAATTCGTCTACCGGGAAATATCCGCTATGCGCCATTGTGGCGTAGAGCACAGGACAAATATGTCCATTGGAAAGAACTACTCGATCACGATCCTCCCAAGCGGGGTCTTGTGGATTATGTTTGAGGATATGAAAATATAGTGCAGTAAAAATATCTGTCATACCGAGGGGCCCTGCTGTGTGTCCACTCCCTGCCTCGATCAACATATCGATAATCGAAAGGCGCACATGGTTTGCCATATGCTCGAGTGTTTGTGGTGTGTGATCTTCTACAAGTGATGTCATTGTTATAGTGATTTAAAATTTAATATTGTTGTAGAAATGTCGTCTGACTTAAATATAGCCGAGCCACTAACTAAACGACTAGCTCCAGCCTCTATAAGTTTTGGAGCTGTATCAAGAGTAACTCCTCCGTCAACACTAATTATAATATCTGCATACTTAGATTTCAATGCTCTAATCTGTGAAATAACTCGCTCATCAAACGGTTGCCCCTGATAGCCAATTTTTGCTATCCCCATACATTGAACAAAATCAATCTTGGGAATAAACTCACTCAATCTATCTACTTCCGTATCTGTGTTTATTGCAATACCAATTTCAACTGATGTGTCTGTGTTGCGAATTACCTCAATCGTTTTATCCATGTTATCCGTACTTTCAATATGGATGATTATTCTAGAAGCACCCGCATCCACCCACTGAAGCACAACATCTTCTGGCGAAGTAACCATAAGATCAACCTCAAAAGCGACACCGAGCAAATGTAGCACAGCTGTATCTTCACTTATATTGGTTTGTGAATCAGTGTATGGCCAACCTTTTGAAGGCACAAATACACCGTCGACAATATCAATCTGAACAAGTGGCACAAACGAAGAAACCTTCGACACGTTTTCGCGTAAATCATCAAACGATTTTGGAATAATTGCTGGTATAATTTCAGTCATATTAGAAAAGGCCGAGCCATTTAAGAAGGATACTTCCAATAATTGATGCAACGATTCCCTGCACAATGTTTGTCGACATTGGCAAAGTATTCCTCTTTAGAAAACTTTTCTTCTCCAGAAGTGCATCGATTTTCTTTATGCGTCGTATATGTCTTACTTCTCCCGAAAATTCTGTATCAATCCATTCTGAAACCGCCTCACGAGCTTCAAGGGGTGTGAGGAACCGAGCACCCAGGCTCAAAATATTTGAATCATTGTGTTCACGAGCAAGACGTATTTCTCTCGGAACACTGCGTCCATTTTGCGGATCATATTGACCGTTGAACACAATTGCACGAACACCCTTTATTCGATTTGCAGCAATTGCTTCTCCCTGTCCAGATCCACCAATAACGATACCCATCGTATCTTCTGGATTATTCGCAACTTCACGAGCAACCGGTATTATAAAATCTGGATAATCATCTCCTTCATCATATTCATGAGCACCAACATCTGACACGTCATGGCCCTGATCACTTAAAAATGAAACGAGGTCTTTTTTTAAAACAAATCCGGCATGGTCCGCACCAATGACAATTTTCATAAAACAGTATTTATATATGGGCTCCTGATGTTAATACATGTCTTACAAGCGTGTGTGCATAGCCAATTTCATTGTCATACCATGCAAGCACCTTTACTAAATTTCCCCCTACTACACGAGTGAGACTCAAGTCAGCGATCGCAGCATACGGAGCTCCTAAAATATCTGATGAGACTAGTTCTTCGTGTGTTGCCGCAAAAATGCCAGCCCATCTATCTTCACCGGCAGCTGATTCCAACAAACCATTTACTTCAGCAACAGTAGTGTCCCTAGACGCAATAAAAGTTATATCAACAATTGATCCGTTAGGAACAGGAACACGCATCGCAATACCATCAAATAAACCTTCCAATTCAGTATGTGCTTTTGTTGTTGCGATTGCTGCACCTGTTGATGTTGGAATAATATTTTGTGCAGCAGCACGACCCATTCTCTTATTCTTTTTACTAGGACCGTCCACTACAGACTGAGTAGCGGTGTAACCATGTATTGTATTTAAAAGAGCTTTCTCTATTCCAATTGCCTCACCAAGAATAGCAACCAAGGGACTACCTGCATTTGTTGTACATGATGCATTTGAACTAATATCACACGTCGCGAGTTGTTCTTCATTCACTCCAACGAGAACAGTTGCACCGACAATACCTTCTGGGGCCTCATCCTTTACAGGAGCAGAAAGAACCACCCTTTTTGCTCCAGCACGAAGATGTGCGCTAGATTTTTCATATGAGGTAAAGCGTCCTGTTGCCTCTATCACAATATCAATATCAAGTTCTCCCCAAGGTAATTTTTCAGGATCTGGCTCGGACAAATATTTGATTTCCTTGCCTCCAACAAACAACTTTTCTCCGTCAGAGAAAACATCGAATTGGCTACGGCCATATACAGTGTCATAACGCAGTAAATATTCAATAGTATCTATTGGAACAAGATCATTTATGGCAACAATCTCTATATTTTCGTTATCATGTACTAAACGAATGAATGCACGCCCAATTCTCCCAGAACCATTAATAGCAACTCGAATACTTTCTCTATTCATAGGAACAGTATAGCAGACACAAGAATACCCCGCAGAATAAAATTCTCGAGGCTGTGTACAGTAATATAAAATTGAGCAGCAAAAAACCCACCAGAGGCGGGTTTTTCGTTAAGACATCTTAGAAAACATACCCTAAAGCATGCACTCACTTCTATATAGTATCAGAAAACAAATATTTGTCAAGTCAAGGGTGAATATTGTAGAAAGGTTCTCAAACTACGGATTTCGTCCAGCCAAAATTTCAGCTATAAAATATTCGCCTTGTTCCTTAAATTCTGGTGCAAATTTAATTGCCTCTCGAAGCTCTGTGACAGCATCACCCCTTCTTCCGACTTGCAAATACGCAGCAGCTAGTTGAGTTCGGTTTTGCGAATCGTTTGGATTATTTTTAACAAGCTCTTCGTATATTAGTATAATCGCCACAATATCTCCTATTGCATTATACGCTTGGATAATTCGTGCATCAGATACATATCTTGTTCCATATGAGTCAATGAGCAACGGATACGCAATATCAGTGCGTCTTTGATACAGTGCGGTAGCAGCATAATTAACGACGGCTTCTCTATATTCGGGAGCTAGATCATATGCTTCTTTAAGGACTTCAAATCCTTTCTCAACATTTCCGGTATTAACGTAATGGGCTCCAAGACCAAACATTATTTGCTGTTTCTTTGGAGATAATTCAAGTGCTTTTATTAAAGCATCTAATTCCTTTGCACGATCACCTCGTGAAGAATAAAATGTAGATAAGAATACGTACAGTCGAGCATCGTTTGGAACTTGCTCAATATATTCCAATATCGCCTCCTCAGCGAAATCACCGATCTCAGTTTTCACTTTATCCGGCAAATCAAACCCATTAATGCGTACAGAGAACTGTACCAACTGTTCTCGTATTTCTTGGCCACCAGTAGTCTTGTGTTTAACCGCCTTTTTAAAACTTTCCAAATTCGCCATGATACCTTCCTTATTTGGTGCCAGTCCGCCTAGTAATGCTCTGTTAGCATTCACTGGTTGAACAACAAAGAAAAACGATGAGGCAAGAAATACAATAATAACAACGGGTATGACGATGTATTTTCGAACATTCGTGGGGAGATTGAAAAGAGGTTTGAATAAATCTTTTGGCATATGATATACACTATGAAGAAAAGCCAAAATGGTGAAGAACATTATGTAGCTCACAGTATTATCAAACACAAATAAATTATGCACAAAATATGCAACAAATAGTCCACTAAGTATTGCACGATCGGTATATCCTAATGACATTTCATCATCGTCCTCCAATCTATGACGGAACCAACTCTTCACTCTCCCTAAAAAACTTTTTGTGTGAGGAATCCACATATGCATGAATGCTGTGATAAACAATGCAAGATATGCAGTTAATCCAAGTATTCCTCCAGAAGTTAACCAATCAAAAAATACATTATGTGCACGATCAAACCATTGTTCTTGTGCAAACATTTCTGGACTATAGTGCGTATTAAACAAGAAATTGAAATTCTCTTGCCCCCAACCTAATAGAGGTCTTTCTTTGAACCCATTGAACGCCATATTCCAAATCTGAACACGAGATAATGAAGCTTGCTTTAGTCCATCCAGAGAAATAAACGGGGCAATACGTATAAGAGTGTCACTCTCTTGAACAAATTTTGTATCTTTCGCAGCAGATAATCCTGCCCCAACCAAAACAATAGCTATCATTACGCCTGCTATAATCCCACGGGCACTTCCCTTCTGATTGTTATTAAAGAGCATTAACACCAGTGTGAATCCTATCCCGGCAAGAAGTCCGAGAAACGCGCCACGAGTTGCAGTGTAATACAGTATAATCCCTTGCAATAAAATCGCTCCTGAATACCACCATCTTACTAGAATACCTTTAGATCTTGAAAACAGGAATGCCGTTATGAAAATATTAAACAAAAGATATATTGCAAGGTACGATGCATTTCCAAATGTACCGTCTACTCGTACACCACCTTGATTGATTACGGCTTTACCGGCAAGTTGAAAAATTGCAAACACACTCATTCCAACACTTGCTAGAACTGATGCATTGAAAAATATATTCCACAACTTTTTAGTATTTATTACAGTAGCAAGAACAATAAAGTACGCCCCGAGGTGCAGCAAAGTAACATATCCTTCCATTCTCTCAAAGTTACTCCATATACTTTTGAGTGGATTCTCACCAAGAAGATCAGCAAGTCCAATTATTACAAGAAATGCACCGAGTGAATATGCAATCCAAGATGCACGAGGTCTATAACTTTCATCTTTAAGAGCAAGAAGAATCCAAGCCAAAGAAATAATTTCTACTATAGTCCTAAAATAAAACGCTTTTCCGGTTATAAATGGAAAAAAGAGTGTCTTGTCTACGATAAAAGGTGTTAGTAACACCGCAAAGATTCCTGCGAAAATGATATACAGTAGCGATTGTTTGAACATGAGTATTATATTACCACATAGTAAACAAATTACTGATCGCAGCCTGCATACATAACTAAAGATTCAAAAAGGTTATTTATGGTCAACTTGACTAGTTTTGACACTTATTGACACTTCTAGATTTTTAATGTAAGCTCCAATGATATGAACGAGGAAATTCTCTCCCAAGCTGTATATACATCAGCTGAAACACAAAAATTGCTGAAAATAAGCAACAGTACAATAAAACGCCTCCTTAAACGTGGCCTAATCAAAGCGAACAAAGTTGGTGGTCAGTACCGAATCCTTGGTAAAGAAATCCTAAGGGTCGTATCTCCCGATATAGAAAAAGAAGCTGTAGAGTCCTACATGTCTGTAAAGAGAAAAGTAGTTAATAAAATTAACAAATGGTGATACACTAACACAATTGAAATGACTACAACAATCATAAAACCAAGAAAGAATTTCAGCCTAAAAGACTTTAAAGAAGTCTGGGAATACAAAGAACTTGCGTATTTTTTTGCTTGGAGAGATATAAAAGTCAGGTACAAACAAACTTTTGTTGGCATTGCCTGGGCGGTCTTTCAGCCTTTTATGGCAATGGTTGTATTCAGTATCTTCTTTGGCAGTCTCGCAAAGATGCCTTCTGACGGGATACCGTATCCTATTTTTGTGTATTCAGGACTTTTGTTCTGGCAATTCTTTTCCTCAGCACTCACCGAAACAAGCAATTCACTGGTCGGGAACGCGAATATAATTACCAAGGTATATTTTCCACGACTTATACTTCCTATTTCTGGAATAGTAACTAAATTTGTAGACTTTGGAATTGCCTCTATAATTCTCGTTGGTATGATGTTCTATTACAGCTTCACACCAGATCCAATAATTCTTTTAATTTTACCATTATTACTTTTCATTACATTTATGGCAGCGATGGGCGGAGGATTATTCCTTGCCGCTATAAATGTGAAGTATAGAGACGTTCGTTATGTACTCCCCTATTTTATACAGATGCTACTTTTTGTAACACCTGTAATATACCCAGCAAGTATAGCTGGAGCATATTCGTGGATATTAGCCCTCAACCCAATGACGGGGGTTATCAAAGCTTCACGTGCTGCTCTTTTTGATAATGCTCCAATAAACTGGGAGCTCCTTGGAATCTCTTTCGTGGCTGTTGTGATACTGCTTATCATTGGAATTATTTTCTTTAAAAAAGCCGAACGGCAGTTCGCGGATATAGTATAAGCTTATTTTATATATGGAAAACGCTATTGAAATAAAAAACGTAGGAAAAAAATATAACATAACGCACATGCGTGGTGGATATGTCTCTTTGAGAGACGTAATAATGAACGTATTAAAAAGTCCATTTAAGCACGTAAAACACAAAGCGAAAAGTGTATTCGGGAAAGCCGATAATGAAGAGTTTTGGGCACTTAAGGATATTAACGTCACAATAAAGAAGGGGGAGATAATTGGAATTATAGGAGCAAATGGTGCTGGAAAATCTACACTGCTCAAACTACTCTCAAAAATCACCCCGCCAACAACAGGTGAAATACGTATGAATGGAAGAGTCGCTTCTCTTCTTGAAGTTGGCACTGGCTTTCATCCAGAATTAACGGGTAGAGAAAATATTTTTCTCAATGGTGCAATTTTAGGAATGACAAAGAAAGAGATAGTTGAACGCTTCGATGACATTATAGAATTTTCTGGTGTTGAAAAATTTCTAGATACACCTGTTAAAAGATATTCTTCCGGAATGTATGTTCGCCTTGCATTTGCTGTGGCCGCTCACATGGAACCGGATATTTTAATTGTCGATGAAGTATTGGCCGTTGGAGATGCAGAATTTCAAAAAAAATCCCTTGGTAAGCTAGACTCTGTATCAAAAAAAGATGGCAGAACAATTTTATTTGTAAGCCATAATATGTCTGCAATACAAAGACTTTGTAAAAGATGTATATTACTTGAAGGTGGCGAGATTAAAATGGTTGGGGAAACAAAAAAAGTAATTGATTTTTATCTTCACCGTAAAATTGAAGCTAACAAACTATCTCTTGAAAAAAGACAAGATCGAAGCGGAAGTGGAAATGTTCAATTTACCAAATGTGAACTCGTCTCTATTACACCCCAAAACCACGCTATCAAACTAAAATTATCCTATAGAAACAAAACAGAAAATTTATATGAGGATGTAAAAATATCTGTGGATATAAAAGATGCTAATGAAGAACACGTCTCCGATATAACAAACAATGTGCTCGACCAAAGGATCGACATCCAAAAGGGAGAGGGTAATATTTTTCTTGAAATTTTTGGCTTCAATCTTGAAAGTGGAGAATATTCAATCAGCCTGTTCATGGCAAATGATCCAATGAATTCGGAGATATTGGACTCTATAGAAAATGTGCTTCTATTGGATATTGATAACGATAATTTTTACAGCACGGGTAAACTACCACCAATAAGAAGCAGGTCTCTCTTTAATTTTGCGTTTAAAGACAACAATTAATCTAAAGAATCAGAAGACAGGATATCTTTCTCCTCTTTTAAAAAAATAATAAAAAATATGTGTGGAATCGTAGGTATCATAGGCAAAGATATTAGTGTGTATAACAAAAGCACACTTAATTCTATGCTCGGAACCCTCTCTCAGCGTGGCCCAGACGATCAAGGTACACTTTATTTCCCAACATGTACCCTGGGGCAAACTCGGTTATCGATCATAGACCTTTCTTCTGGAGGGCATCAACCGATGCATGATAACAAGAACGATATATCAATAACTTTCAATGGAGAAATTTATAATTATAAAGAACTCCGTGAAAATCTTAAGAAGAAAGGGCATCTTTTTTCCACTCAATCCGATACCGAGGTAATACTAAAAGCATACGTTGAATACGGATCCGATTGCCCAAAACACCTAGAGGGAATGTTTGCATTTGCCATCTGGGATAATGGAAAAGAGGAGCTGTTTATGGCACGAGATCGTTTTGGTAAAAAGCCCCTCTATTATGCATTTGATGATAAAAAGAATTTTCTAATTGCTTCTGAAATAAAGGCATTATTTGCATCAAAACAAATACGGGGTGAGATTGATTACAAAACAATTGATAATTATCTTACTCTAATGTATGTCCCTCCACACAAAACAGTTTACAAAAACATCAAGGTGATTCCGTCAGCCTGTTTTGCTATTTTTAAAAATGATAATCTTAAAATCGAGAGATACTGGAGTCTAAAAAAGAAAAATACTCCAATAACATACGAGGAGGCAAAGGAGAAAACACGACAACTATTAACTAAATCTGTTAAAAAAAGAATGGTTGCTGACGTAGAGATTGGTTCGTTTCTGTCTGGTGGAGTAGACTCAACCCTCATAACCTCTATCGCTAAATCTTTTTCAAAAAAACCAATCAAAACATTCTCAGTTGGGTATCAGGGTTATATTAATGAACTCCCCTTCGCAAAAGAAGCTGCACAAGCCATAGAAACGGATCATAATGAACTTCAAGCAAAAGATGACATGGTTAATGAACTCAAAACTGCTATTGAGTATTTTGATGAGCCTCATGCTGATTCATCAAATTTTCCACAATACCTGCTCTCAAAATTTGCCTCTTCGAGTGTGAAGGTCGTGCTATCCGGTGACGGTGCAGATGAATTGTTTCTTGGTTATGGGTGGTATATGCGACACAAGAACCTCTCCTATCGCGCACATTTTAAGGAAAAAGTTTTCATGAGCCCTTTTGCTGGTTACCTCAATGCTGTGCAAATCTTTACACAAAAGGAAAGAACTAGGCTTTGGAAAAAATCAAACTACGTAAACAAGGACTTCATTAATGATGAGGTAAAAAATTCAAAACTTTCATCGGTAGAAAAAATAAATCTGTTTGATCTTACAACATCATTGCCTGGACAACTCCTAACCAAAGCAGATAGAATGGGTATGGCAAATTCTATTGAGATCCGCTCGCCATTCCTCGACCATTCCCTCGTTGAATTTATATATAGCTTGCCAGATAATTATAAAACGGATAATACTATATTCAAACGCATACTCAAAGATATATTAGGTGAAACGATGTCTCATGAATTTGTACACCGCAGAAAGCAGGGGTTTGGTGCTCCTGTAAAAAAATGGTTACGCAAAGATACATTCAAAAATGAAGTCTATTTACGACTCTACAATACAACAGCAGACATATATACCTTTCTTGATGAAAAATATATAAAAACAATGATTGATGATTTCTATATCAAAAATAGTGATCGTTACAACTATAAGATTTGGGTGTTATACTGCTTAGAACTTTGGTTTAATTCACATAAGGAATACCTTACTTAACAATGAAAAACTTTATCAATAGTATATTTAGAAAAACAGGCTATCAAATATCAAAATTTGATGCCGCTCCATACGTGTTTCGAGACAAGCTCAAGATGTTTCTAGACGAAAATGTACAAGAAGGTAATATTTTAGACATCGGATCTGCCCACTGGAATTACCCCAAAGAGCATTTCCAAAATGTAACCACGCTTGATCTGAAACAACCAGCTGATATTATTGGGAGCATCATGGATATGCCCTTTCAAGATGAGACCTTTGATTGCGTTATCTGCCTAGAAACCCTCGAGCATGTCGAAAATCCTTTTGAGGCGATGCGGGAGGTATTACGAGTACTTAAGCCTAATGGTAAGTTTATTGGTTCAACACCATTTACACACAAGCTACACGGAGAAGAGTATGGTGACTACTGGCGGTTCACGAGGCAGTGTTGGAAGAATATTCTAATGAAAGACTTTAAAGACACCTCGGTAACCCCTTATGCAGGAAAAGTACTTTCGCCAGGCTGGTATTTAGTAACAGGAAGTAAATATTAAATAAATTTGATAGAAAATTTAGTAAAAAAAATTAAATGTAAGATAGTTGTATCTAAGAGAAACTTAGTAAGCAACATCAAAACATATTTCTTAATAAAGAAATTACTAAAAGGAACCAACGAAATTAAATTGGAGTTAGGAGATATAAGAAAAAGAGAGGCAACGAACGATTGGATTACGGTTGATATAAAGACAGGGAGTGATCTTCGTGTAGATTTATCAAGGCCATTGCCCTTTCCAGACAACTCCGTGGATATGATATATTCATCACATTTACTGGAACACTTTTCTTACCCAAATCCCATGATGGATTTGCTAAATGAGTGTCACAGAATACTCAAGCCCGGAGGAGTTTTCAGTAGCGCTGTGCCCAATGCAAGAAACTATGCAGAGATTTATTTAAATCAAAAAAAAGATTTAGATAACTTCTTACAACACCTCTCCGGAATTAACTTTGATTTAAATATCGATTATCTAAATTACATGTCCTATATGAGAGGTGAACACAAACATCTATTTGATGAAGAAAATTTACCCATCATTCTTGAAAAGTCTGGCTTTAATGATGTTAAATTAAGAAAATTTGACCCCACCGTAGATAGAGAAGAAAGAGCATTTGAATCAATTTATATTCAGGGAATAAAAATCTAGGGGTACATAAATACAGTTTCTCATCCTGCGCCAACAAGAAGAATATCTCCTTGTTATTTCTTTCTTTTGAAAAACTTACCTACTGAGATTCCTAATTCAATCGCCCGTGGCACACTTGTTGTTACTTTACCAGAAAATATTTGCCAAAATCCTGGAAACACTTCGTTAATAATTGTCGGCCGAGCATCAGTTTTTTCTTTTTTGGGCAAAACAACTCTTGTCACATAAAGAGATGAGATAGGTTGGCATTTCTCAATATCCTCTAAATATGGGGCCCACTTTTTCTTATAATTATCAAATCTCCTCATTCTCCTTTTTTCGTCATTGTAATAAGGAATATCAAACTTGAAGTTTGGAGCCTCCCCAACAACCCTCTCCAAAACTGAAAGCTCTACATCATAAAAAAGATATTTTTTTGAAAAACCAAAAGGCATAACACCGAAAAATGGACCATCTATTACTGACCACCCCTCTTTACTCCATGGTGTCTTCACAACAGGCATTTCACACAACTCATATTGATATGTGTTAAGTGGTAAACCAAAAAGACTATTGATGTGATTTATATTTCCATATGCAGCATTGATAATGGCCCCACAATTAACAGTCTTTTGGACTTTTCCTGTTTTATATATAATATTAAATCCGTCGGAATTTTTCTTAATACCAACCACCTCTGTTTTTGTCAAAAGCGTCATGTTGGGTGTCATGGCTATTTTTTTGTTAAGGATATCTCTTATTACATTCGCGTCAAAAATCTTCTCCGGAACTTTTGCACTTAAAGATATTTTTTCTTTAGATAAATTTGCCTCGACAGGCCAAGATTTTTTATATGGTAGCCTAAGTTTTCTACAAAATTGATGGAAGTCTTCAGGGTTAGTTAAACTTCCATGCTTGGCAATTAAATAATAATTATTAAGATCCTTGACGATAGCTTTATCAAAAAATCTCTCAAAAATAGCATTTGTACGTCTACTTTCTCTAGCGGTCTTTTCATCACGAGGATAGTGATACCCCATATGAACCCTGCATTGATTTACAAGAGAGGCCCCAGTAATTATTTCTGATGCTTTTTCAAAGACTACAACTGAGTAGCCCTTTTTAGCTATTTCTAGAGCTGATAGAATACCGAAAATTCCACCGCCAATTACAACAACCAGTTTAGACGCATGCTCTACAATACGGATTTCTTCCTTTGCAATAGGTAAATATCTATGGAGTGTTAAAATATTATTATCCGAACCATTTCCACTAAAGTATTTAAGGGAGCTGCTTATCATTTTTTCCAAAACATCTTCACGTACTTGATGTTCTTTTTTTGCAATGGTTATCGATGGATATTTTACAAAACCACCTGACCCCAAAATACCTGAGAAATTTGCAACAAGAGCGGGCTTATCGTCTCCATTTAAGAAAATCTTAACAATTTCTGTCTTCTTTACATCAGTAATATTTGAAACAATGTGTATATTTTTTTTACCAACATATCGTAAGGCAATGCTATTGTCCGAGGAATTCTCAACAACAAAATTAGACTTTCCCTTAATAAGCTTAGTGTCAAACAGAATCTGTAGAATGTGTGGCAAAAAAGCTGTTGTGGCCGTATAAGACTCTTTACGAGGAGATTTAAAAGATCGAGAAAAAACTACATCTACCGAGGATATCTTACTTTTGTTTTTTTTCACAAAACTCGTTACTTCCTCCACTAATTTTGAATAATGCCACTGCGAAGCGACAAGAATTTTCAATTTATGATGATGTGCTAAATATTGTATTTGTGACAATTCTTTCTTAGTAATTGCAATCGGTTTAGGAAGAACAAAATTTTTAGCGCCAATTTTAATAAAATCCTCCATCACAGCAATTATCGAGTCTTGGTGAACAGAAATATCAAAAACATCTCTTTTATCAGGTTTTCCAAAATTTTTCTCCCACCCAATGGCTGAACTAAAAAATGGAACATCGAAAAATATGGCATCTTTGGGCTTACCTCTGCTTATCACTGTCTTTAGTTTGGCATTCTTGAATTTTTTGTATTTATTAGCAATTCTTGTTCCATGCACTCCTGCGCCAATTATTGTGATATTTACCATAATATAAGAAACTTTTTGAGAATATTTTAGCTTTAAGCGTCTACTGTTAAAACAAAAGCTCAACAGCAAAAATCCCCAACATTGTAACAAAGAAAACCCCTTCTATCAATGGCCGCTGAGTCCTAGTTTGTGATAAAATATCAATGTTTAATCACACTATGTAACCACGCTATATATTGTATGCAAGCGCCCAATTTACAACATTGTATAATTCATAATCATGGATAGAAAACCTTTTAATACTCCTATACTTTTTGTAGTTTTTAACAGACCAGATAATACTAGGTTAGTTTTTGAAGAAATAAGAAAACAAAGACCAGCGTCGCTTTTTATTGCTGCCGACGGCCCGAGAGAAAGTAATCCTGGTGACGCTGCAAAATGTACCGAGGTCAGAAAAATTGTTTCAAATATTGACTGGCCATGTGATGTTCATACTCTTTTTAGGGAGAAAAACCTGGGATTCAGAGACGCTGAGAGGCTGGCCTTTGACTGGTTTTTTGAGAATGTTGAGGAAGGAATAATCTTAGAAGATGACCAGCTTCCACACCCTTCATTTTTTAGATACATTTCTGAAATGCTAGAAAAATATAGGAACGACGAAAAAATAATGATGATCACAGGTGGTAATTTTCTTCCAGATTTAAAAGTTAAAGAGGATTATTTTTTTTCAAAACATTTTCCAATCTGGGGATGGGCCACATGGAGACGAGCGTGGAATAAATATGATTTTGATATCAAGAGTTGGGGCAGTACCAAAAACAAGAGGAGACTAAAGGCTATGTACCCTCAAAAATATGTTAGGGATCATTTAGTAAAAATGTTTGATGAAATTTATTACAGAAACAAAAGTACATGGGATACACAGTGGATGTATGCATGTATCATGAACAACGGCTTCTGCATAACCCCAAGAGTGAATCTAATTTCAAATATAGGGGTTTCAGGAACTCACCAAGGAGGAAGTAATCAAAATTTACCAGTCCATGACATTTATAGGTCAAGTAATTTGCTCCATCCGCAAAGAAAAGAAGTAAATACAAATTACGACAATGCATTCAATAAAAAGAGTTTCTCACCAAGACCATTTAGTCTTAAAAGATGGGTCGTTTCAGTACTTGTTAAATACGAAAGTATAAAAATATTATATCGCTTTTTAAGGAAAAGTTTATTGAAAATTCATACTATTTTTTATCTAACCCCTAAAATAATAAGGGTTTATATTAATAAAGTCACAAACAAACTGTACGGTATTGTTCATGTACCAGCTAGTGGGAAATTTAATGGAAATGTTTTGCTTTCTTATATTACGTCTCCTTTTGTTTTTGGACCTACAGAGTATCCGACAGACCCGCATACCAATTATTGGGAGTGTTCAGAAATAGCCCGCTTATTTTCTGTACGAGGATATTCTGTTGATATTATAGATGCAAATAATACAAACTTTAAACCGCATAGACAATATAAGGCTGTAGTGGATACAAAAAATAACCTAGAAATCCTGTCGCCAATGCTTCCTTCTTCTTGTAAGAAGGTGATGCACATTACTTCTTCCTATGGTAAGTATCAAAACACACAAGAAAAAGAGAGGTTGGTTAACTTAAAAAATAGACGCGGGGTTTCCTTTACAAAGCAACGAGTCGAAGAAGAGTCTGACAATCCAATGTATGCAGATTTTTTAGAGGGATTTGGTAATAAAACAGTACATGCTTCATTTTTGAGCTTTAAAAAACCCATTCATCCAATCCCTATCTCTGTAGCAGAGACATTTGATTTTCCACAAAATAAGGACTTCTCTGTCGCTAGAAAACATTTTTTATTTTTTGGAGGAGGTGGAGCTATTCTCAAAGGACTTGACTTGGTAATTGAGGCTTTTTCTGTCATGCCAAATTTACATATACACATAGTTGGACCTGCTTCTTATGAAAAAGAATTTTCTGAAGAATATAAAAAGGAACTTGCTTTGCCAAATGTACATCGCTATCAAAGACCAAAAATATCAAAAAACGGGGTACTCTCAATAGGAGAAGGTCTTTTCAGTGAACTGGCAGATACATGTGCTCACATAATATACCCTTCTGCCTCAGAGGGGACGTCTGGTGCCGTCATTCAAGCCATTCATGCTGGTGTTATTCCTATAGTAACTAAGGAAACAGGACTGTCTGAAAAATCTTCTCCTATATTAATTGAAGATCCATCTGTAGAGTCTATTGTCACATTGGCACAAGAAAGGTCTGAGATTGATCCGGAGCTCTTGTATAGAGAGGCCTATGATTCATGGGAGTATGTAAATAAGCACCATACTAAAGAAAAATTTAGTGACGCTTATGCCGATTTTATTGATAATATTCTAGATATATGAGCAACCCTTTAATTTCAGTAATATTACCTACACACAATAATTCTTCTACAATAAAAGAAGCGATCACTTCTATAATCAATCAGACATACAAAAATTTGGAGATAGTGATAGTTGATGATAAAAGTACTGACGACACAAGAGAAATAGTTAAGAACATGCAAGAAGAAAACCCCAATAAAAAGATTCTTTATTACTTACTCCCATTTGATGATCCCGCCCGCTTCAACAAACGAGGGAGAAATATTAATGCTGGCTACTCAGCAAGAAACTACGGACTAGAGAGGGTAAGTGGTGAGTGGGTTACCTTTCAGGATGCTGATGATGTTTCCTTTTTAAACAGAATCGAGTGGCAATATAAATTTGCACAAAAATATAACTCAATCCATATTTGTACTAATGCTATTTTTTTAAAAAAAGAATGGTCTGAAAAAAAGTTTGATGTTGAAAAATACTTAGCTGATAATCCTGATCACATAACCAACAGCGAAGAACTATATAAAATGGCAAAAAAAGCAAAAGGGATTATTATTCCATTTCTGGGTAAGCTAAACTCAAAAATTCCTTTTGGATTAAAAACAAGCAGAGTTATAAACAAACTATTTTTTGGTAATTTAGATCCATATCCAGCAGCAGCCAACAGTCCTTTATTTAAAAAAGAGATTTTCAAAAAAGTAAAATTCCGCCAAACTCAATACAGAATTTGGCCATCATTTGTTGGAAGAGGAGCTGATCGCGATTTCAATTTTCAAATCGCCGAGACTTTCAAAAATAGTGTCGTAATAAAAGCCCCACTCTACATGTGGCGCCAAGACCCCAATAAATTTAATTTCAAGGAATTCGAAAAATATATAATATAATTTTAGAAATCACTTCAAATTAAAGGGTTTTCCTTATAACAGAAACTCCCTTATGCTTAACTACCTCAGAAGCACACTCATTAGCAAATTTTATGGAACTTTTTATATCTTCTGTTTCAATATATTTTGCAAGTAGGGCTGCGAAAAAACTATCGCCAGCACCAGAAGTATCTTTAACTTCCACCCGATCAGCAACTGGATATAATTCACCCATAAAAGTTGCCCCTCCACCTCCTTTTGTACAAATTATTTTCTTTTCAATATCATCAGTTATCGAGCCCAGAGATCTTTCATACTCATAATTATTTATCTTAATAAATTTGGCCTTTTTGGCCCAATCCCCCAAAACCTTTTTTGTATCAATAAAAACAGTGTCGTTATTTTCACAGATATATTTTATGTCTTCCTCAATCAAAAATCCCTTATTATAATCTGAAATAGCAATAATATCATAATCAAAAGGAATCTTTTTAACATCTATTCTTTTTATATTATGATCTGTATCAACCCTTAAAAACGCATGGTTGCTGCCATGGTGCATATACCTAGTCTTCGTGACATCTTGCCAATTTTCATTTGTAATAACATCGCAGTTATCAATAATATTATTAATATTTCTTTCGACATTTTTTACCATTCCGGGATTTTCTTTCTGTTCAATAATATTAAGTACTGGAATAGGCAAATCTGGAGCTAGACGATTAGCCCCACAGTACACAAATATATCCTTGCAACCTTCTCCTATCAATAATATTTTTTTCATATCTTTTCTATTTTACCTGTTCTTGTATTATAAAATGGAGCGTCCTTCAAGAAAAAACTTATCGTCTCCTCGTGTTCCATAAAATAACGTTTACCATCTTTGTCTCGGCACTCTTTTGTTGTTGTATTCACAAAACCCTCTTCTGGTGTCAAATGTCTTAATTCCCCCAATTTATCTTTTCTCACAAAAAAAGCATTTATTCCTTGACGACTACATCCAACAAGAGAGTACCCCTTTACTTCAGCCAAATCACAAAGTGAAGTTAGCGATGCTCCGCAATACCAAGTTCCATAATCACTCTTTGTTCTAACAAAATTTTCTTCATACGGAATAGTAATGGGCTTTAATCCAAAAAGTGGGTTGTACTCGATTACAACAATAGTTGGTGAAGTTTTTATTGCTTCCCAAATCCAATAATCGTTTCCATCAATATCTATGTTAAGTAAGCCAACTTCTTTAAATTTAATTAGATCATTTATGTTTTCTACAGTTACAAATGCCTGTTTTGCCTCAATATCGAAAAAGGGATAATATTCACTGTTTTTTAAAGAATCAACAGGTGAACCGTCTATTGCAATACCACTCCAATTATTATTTTGTAAGAGAAACCTTGTGTCTGGTTGTGTATATCTTCCTCCCCCTATATCTACAAATGTTTTTGGGCAATCAATTTTACTAATAAGATACTGAATGATTCCATCATCACCACCTTGAGAGAAAATGCTAAACTCTGCCTCGTGTATATCTTCTAAAGTTCCTTTTCTTAGTAATGCTTCTGTTAAAAGTTTCCCTAACAAAAGCTTCTGTTTGTCAGACTCGCTTGTAATCAATCCTTCAATTTCTCTAATTTTATTATCAAAATTTATATAGTTATAAATTTTTTTCTTGATCTTTCTAAATAAACTTTCCATTGTTTTCAATGTTTAATATCTGCTTTTTCTTTCTACTATCATAACAGGTCTTCCGGATAGCTGAGCGGTTTTAAAAGCTTTTAATACGTCCACCCCCGTCACTGGATCGAAAACAGGAAAATCTACCAGTTTTTTAAATGCTTCTGTGAAATCTTGAGAGTGTGTAGGACCTGAATAAAAAGGACCTGCATCTGCTGTTACTGCTCTTATTATTACAGGAACCTTATACTCTCCATGAGAAATTCTTTCAATTTTATCGATATGATTAACTATCGCATCAGCAGCAACTAAAATAAAATCATGTCTCTCAATATATAAAACAGGAATAAATCCTTCAAAAGACATGCCGATAGCTAATCCTGACATAAGATTTTCTGCGACTGGCGTTTCTATTTTTTGTTCATTTGGAACATTTTTTAATGTCCCCATAGCATCACCCTGTGCTACATTATATCCAATAAACACAGCTCCCTCTTTGCCAAGTTCATCCATTGATTGAATTACAGCATCCTTATAGGTAATGTCTAATCCTTCTAACTCCTCAAAGGACGGAAATGTTTCTGGTTTTAAGGGTGGAAAATATTCTTCGTCTGTCTTCTTAACAGCTTTTGATAGATCAATCATTCCAGGTTTTCGGGCGTGTGGATACGTAATGTCATAACTATATTTGATGACGGAAGGAGAATCCCATTTATAGTCTGCGGTCTTACCCCATCTTTCCTCATTTGTGGTTTCAACAGATCTATTATTACTTTCAATAACAAAAGTACAAGGAAGATCCCAGCCATCAACATATCGAACTGCCTCAAACAGATGCCCAGAATCTTCTGTACCGTCACCGACAAAACACCAAACTTTTTGCTTTGATCCTTTCTTCTTGAGTGCAAGAGCTATTCCCGCAGCTATCGCTGGTGTCCCACCAATAATTGCAGAACAAAAGAAATTCTTTTCTCTGTCATACACAAACATACTTTTACCGTCGAGTATACTCTGCTTCAACACATCTGGAGATATTCCATGTAGTAATGCGTGGTAATGATTCCGGTGATTTGAAATAACATAATCACCTTCTTTTATATCTTTAAAAATATCAATTAGAGGCTCTTCATTACCGCCAGAGAGGTGAAATAGAAATGGCAATTTATTGTCCATGTATAGATCGCCAATTTCATTTTCAAAGGCGACTAATTCTTCTTTTGTCCATTGTTTTCTCATTAGGAAGACAATTCTATCATTATTCTCCCTGCCTGGCCAGATCGTACCAAATGTATTGCTTCGTTAATATCATCTAATTTCATTGTATGACTAATTATTCCTTCGATAGAGAGAACTCCCGCTTGGTGCATACGCACGTATCTCGCAATCTGACGACCTGGCGAAAACCCTCCTCCTTGTGTTGCCATAATTTTTTTACCATCACCCTCAAAAAGATGTACTGCATTTTTCAACTCAACTGATTCTCCTGGTTTTGGCTGACCAACGAAAATAAATCTTCCTGTTCCAGAGAGAAGTTGGATTGTCTCTTCCAAACTTTGCTTGTTTCCTGAAGTATCTATAATGACATCAATCTCAGTAATTCCAAAAGCTTTCTCGATTTCAGATGATATATTGTGAGTAGTACAATTAATATACAGGTTAGCTCCTAGAGATTCACATATTTCCTTTTTACTATCAGTAACATCGACGATAATAATCGGATACGCACTCGCCAATTTAGCTGCGGTGACAAGATTGACGCCAAGTCCACCTGCACCAATAATCAAAACACTCTCTCCAAACTTTACATTTGCTTCTTCATTTACCGTACCTAATGCAGTCGACAACCCACATCCCAACAGAGCACACAGCTCATTTGGAGTGTCTTGCGGAACGGGTGTTATCCGGTTTTCTGAAACAATGGAATATTCGCTTAACGTCGTAACCTTACCACCACTTATTATATTTCCATTATATGTATATTTGGGAAAATCAGATTCTATGCCATCACCCTTTCGCCAATGCATAACCACCTTGTCTCCCTTTTTTACCTTAGTCACACCAACACCAACTTCTTCCACGATGCCACATCCTTCATGTCCCAAGAGATGTGGCATGAAGCGAGCATTATTTTTATTGCCAGCAATTTCTTGGAGCTGCGCGCCGCATATACCGCTCATTATTACCTTAACTAAAACCTGCCCAAAGGACACATCTGTCAATCCTACTTCTCCAACTAGCAATTCCCCGTTTACTTTTTCTAATATTACTGCTTTCATATTTTAAATGATTCTATTAATTATGACTATCTATTTTTCTGATTATTAATGATAACAATAAATGCTATAATAGACCTCTTCCAAAATTCTTTCCAAGCTTGGAGTAATTTTGGAAAAGGTCTATTAAATCAAAAAATGGGCTAAAAATTATGAATGAATTCTACATCACAAAGGGAAAAATGTCTACAGTGATACTGTGCCACCACCTAGGTTTAGGTGATCATGTTATGTGTCATGGAATCGTTCGAGAATATTGTAAAAAATATAGCAAGGTTCTCATTTTTTCTAAACCACATAATTACGATTCTGTATCTTTTATGTTTAGAGACATAGCCAACCTAGCAATTGCCAAAGGTGATGACACCACCATGAAAGAATTTATTCAGCTTAATACATCTAAATTCCAAGGGCTAAAATATGATGAGGTAAAAGCCATAGGCTTTCAACACTTAAATAGAGAAAGCGGTATTCCTCTTGAATGGCAATTTTACCAAATCGCCGGTGTTCCTTTCGAAAAAAAGTGGAGTAGCTTTTTTATTAATAGAGATATTGAAAGAGAGAAAGCACTTTTTGAAAAAATTGCTCCAAAAGAAGACTATGTGTTTCTACACGAGGACACCTCTCGAAAATACATAATCAAAAGAAACCTGATCAACAAAAATTATGCGCTAGTAACTCCTGGGATAGAACTTACGAGCAACTTTTCTGATTATTGCAGTATCATAGAAAAGGCAAAGGAAATCCATGTCATTGACTCTTCATTCATGTTCCTGATAGATTGCCTTCCTTATAACAATCCAGACCAAAAACTTTATATTCATAGGTATGCTCGAGAAAACAATGAATGGCAACTCCCAATACTCAAAAAAGACTGGCATATATTTATAGAAGAACCGAGTAAATTAGACCCTTTAAAGAATCTTATAAAGAGGCTCTCGAATCTCAAGACACCAATTTTCATACACATATTCTTAAAAAGAGCTGTACGTAAAATATTTAAAATATTAAACTGGTCTATGAATCGACCGAAACAAACTGATATACTCGCACTTATTAGACGATACGTACCGGGAAAATCATTTATTGCCATTTCTTCAGAAAAAAGCAATGATACTGCATACATATCAGCAGCAAAGATCATGGGAGCCACAAAGACTGGTATTATAACCTTGAATACACTAGAAAAAGTTGAATCCGCAGATATTGTGTTTTGTTCTAGCTCACTCTTAACAAATCCCAATCTACTCGAACTACTTAAAAAACTACGCACCATAACAAACCAAACCCTTATTCTTAGCATACCTTCTGCTGTTAATACATTAAACAAGAAAGGGCTAACGGGTATTACGCTAAGTGACACTGGGTCAGTGTTTACGCAAGCAGGATTTGAAATACGAGAAAAGCACATACTACCTCTTGATTCGTGTTTAGTATGCCGTGCGGTTCCAATAACATAATCCAAAATGAAATTTACAATAGTTACACCAACATATAATGGAGGAGAATATATACGCGAAACAATCGAGAGTGTTTTAAGTCAATCTGGTGATTTTAAAATTGAATATATTATTATTGATGGTGGATCAACGGATAATACAACTGAGATAATAAAGGAATATGAACAAAAATTAGAGAACAACACCATATCTATTAAATGTGATGGTATAGAATTTAAATGGATATCAGAAAAAGATAACGGGATGTACAGCGCAATCAATAAAGGGTTTGATATGGCAACTGGTGATATTTATGCATGGATCAACTCAGATGATAAATATTTAACTAATGCATTTCAAATAATGAAAAATGTATTTGAAAAATACCCAGACATTGACTGGGCAAAAGGCAAAACAATCTTCATAGACAAAAATGCCCAAAATATAAATACCGCGCCATGTTTTATTTTCAATAAAAAGTGGATTGAACTAGGAATATATGGACGTTATGCTTATTTCATAAACCAAGACAGTGTATTTTGGAGAAAAAAACTATGGAATAAATCGGGTAAAATTGATGATTCTTTAAGATATGCCGGTGATTATGATCTATGGTGTAAATTTGCAAAACAAACGTCTCTATGGTCAATAGACGCTCTTGTAAGTGTATTTAGGCAGAAAGACGGACAACTAAGTGAAAATATGTCAGGATATAGACGTGAACAATCAAAGGTAAAAGAAAGTGGAGGATTTTTACAAAAGAAAGTTATGCTTTTCTTTTTTATAAAAAATAGACTAGATCCAAAAAATAATTCTCTTATACTCCACTATCTATATAGAATATTATTTAGAAACCATATGAAGCAATATATCACGATCAATGAAGATGGAAAACCTTATAAATCACTATCCTGTTCATATATTTCAACATGCAAACAAAACAAAGAATAAAAACAAAATTAAAAAATATTACAATCTTAAAGATTCTTGTAATATATTTAAAGGTATTAAGAAATCCATACAATTTTTTACAAAAAAATTCACGTTTTTTGAATTTTTTAAGGGATTTGAAAAAATATAAAGCTCTTAAACAGAATACAAATATTCCAATAAAAAACTCAGATTTGTATCCTAGGGTGCACGACAAAACAAAAATAACAGGAATAGATCCAATATATTATCTACAGAACACGTGGTGTGCCAAAAAGATTTTTGAAAACAAACCACAAAAACATTACGACATAGGTTCTCACTCTATGATGGTTGGAATTATTTCTCAATTTGTTCCAACAACAATGGTAGATATTAGACCGCTGTCTGTAACACTTCCTGAATTATCTTTTATAAAAGGAGATATTACTGATTTACCATTTGAAGATAATTCTATTGACTCCCTCTCTTCAATTTGTGTTATAGAACATATTGGACTAGGTAGATATGGGGATTCTCTTGATCAATTTGGCACTGAGAAATCTGCCGAGGAATTAAAAAGAGTCTTAGCCAAAAAAGGAGATCTCTATATAAGTGTTCCTATAGATATGGAAAATAAAGTCTATTTCAATGCACACAGAGCATTTACACGAGATTATATCCTAGAACTTTTTTCCTCCCTTTCTCTTATCGAAGAGAAGTATATTTATGGAAATAAGATGTACGCTGAATACAGAAAAGACAAAGGATTTGGAACAGGTCTATATTGTTTTAAAAAAATATGAGTAACTATGTAAATCAATCAAAAGCACGACTTATTGACCTAATGCTATTCTTTGCATTTTTTCAAAGGATCATAGGAAAAAGATGGGTTTCTCGATGGACAAAAAATTATACGCTAGCAGAACAAGAGCTCTCTATTCTCCCTAAAATTTTAAAAAGGGATTCAATTATTTTTGACATTGGAGCAAATCGCGGTGAGCTTAGTTTCTTTTTTGCCGTAACATGTAACTTTAAAAAAGTATTTGCATTTGAACCACAGAGCAGAATGTTTGGAATACTTGGGGGTGTCGCAGATAATATAACAAACATAATACCTATTAATACCGCCCTTTCTGATTCTGCAGAAAAAAAGATTTTAAAAATACCCATAAAATCTACTGGACAATACACACCCGCAGCATCATTTGAACAAGTCCACGATAACAATTTAAAGAAAGAAAAAGTGGAAGTAGATACGCTCGATAATTTTGTAGCAAAAAATAACATACCCGCAGTAAACTTCATAAAATGTGATACCGAGGGTCATGAGCTTTCAGTGTTTAGGGGTGCTAAAAAAACACTAGAAACATTGAGACCAATATTGTATATCGAAATAACAAACCCAAATGAACACCTTTTATTTGATCTACTAAGCCATGCGGGGTATAGACCCTATCAGTGGGATAATCTAAGTCTTTGTTTTGTCCCTAGGATAGATAGAAAAAATACTCCATCAGAAAATTACTATTTCGTCCCCATTGAAAAAGAAAAGAAAATTGCTGAAGCATTAAAAGATATATGAAAAACATCATAATACTTAAATCTGAAGGAAACGAGTTGGCAAATCAGCTATGGAACTATGCGAGTATCTATGCATATACTCTTGAGCGTGGCTATAAACTCAAAAACCCCTCTTTTTTTGAGTATGGTACTTTTTTTACAATACCCGTAACTGGTTCATTGCTAAAAATTTTATTCTTCCTGCCTTTTATAAATTATACGAAACGTAAAACCGCTTTTCGTAGAAAGGTGTGGAGAAAATTTTATACTTGGTATTCTGGCCTGGTGATACTGTTACATAAAAATACTGTAATCTCGTACAAACCTCAAAACAGAAAACCTTACTACTTACCCCCAACAAAGGAATCCGACAGTACACTGAAAAAACTTGAACAATCACCGGGAGATATTTATCTTGACGGGTGGATTTTTAGAAATCCAGTAGGTATTGAAAAATATCATAAAGAAATACAAGAATATTTTCAACCTAAAAAACGGATCACTTCACTTATTGATCTGAATATAAAGAAATTACGTGATAATTATAAAAATGTCATTGGTGTGCATATTCGCCAAGGAGACTACAAAACTTGGCGGGATGGAGAATATTACATAGAACAAAAAAGAGTGCGGGAGATACTCGATGGATATTTAAAAGAGACTAATACAGACAAGACGGAAACTTGCTTTGCCATAACCTCCGACGGACAAATTGATACATCATTATTTGATGGTTTAAATATTTTTGTGAGTAAGGAAAATATGGTTCATGATCTTTTCTTTCTTGCAAAAACAGACATTATTCTCGGTACAAATAGTACGTTTGGCGCCTTCGCTTCATATTATGGAAATATTTCGCATATAGTATTTCAAAAAGAAAATATTGACTGGGAATACTACAAAAACAAAACTACATATTTTGAAAACAAATACAGTACATTCGTACAGTATTAATACCACCCAGGGATACACATCAAGGTTAATAACGCTGTTATGGAGTCTTTCTGGACATGATACCTAGATCTACGGCAAACTATCCTTAGGAAGCATTTTGAGCACCTTACTAGTCCCATTCACCAGCATAATGACGGAAAAAAACGCGCCTCTATCTACTCAATAATCAATTTGTACTTCGAAAAAACCGTGTCTACACATTATTTACAAATTTTACTATTGTCCTTGCTCTGTTTTCCCACGTATGCTTCAAGACATAATTATACGCATGTATAGATAATTTGCTTTGCAAATGAGTATCTTGTAATACTATTTTTATAGATTCAGATAACTCTACAGGCGAATCAGGTTTTACAAAATATACCATGTCTTGCGTTGCTATCTCCCTAATAGATGGAATATCACTTGCGATGATTGCTCTTTTGGAAGCCATGTATTCAAACAGCTTCATGGGTGAAGTGTAATACTTTGATATTTTTTCTTTAGCCGTGTTTGGCAAAATCAACACATCAGATGCTTTTTGCCACATTGGAATTTCCCCGTGTGTTTTATTACCAACAAAAAGAACATTTTTAAAACCTTCATATTTATTTTTCATATTTTTAACATCCTCGTCTGTACCACCAACAAAGACAACAAGATTATTACTATCGAGGTATTTTGAGGCATCCGCCAAGATATCGACACCTTTCCATCCATACAAATGGCCGGTGTAGACAATAAGATTTTTGTTAATTGGCAAACTAAGCTTTTCTCTCGCGTCTTCTTTTGAAATAGGTATATCAAACATCTTTACACTCACCACGTTTGGTTGATGTAAGATTTTGTCCTCTGAAACAGATAACTTTTCTACCGCTTCATTAATTTTCCATTTATTATGAATGAGTATCCAGTTAACTCTTTTTGTGAGCATTCTATAAAACCAGAAATTAGATTCGGGGAAATCGTGCATCTCATAAAAGGTGTTTTTAAATACGTAAGAAGACATCAGCAGTGGCAATGTTTCATTCGAATAAATTATATCATCCCCTTTCACATTCTTTACCAAATAGAAAAAGGTGCTAATTGAGAAAGTGATAAAACTAACAAAAAAAGCAATTTTTTGTAAAAAACCAAAAAGATCCACAACAGGAAGATATGTTATGGAAAAATTATTTGGCACAGAATAATATGAAAAAGGATCTTCTTTAAGGCGACCCAATCTTCGAGGAACAAGTAAAACAACTCGCAAATTTCTATTTGCAAAGGCTGCAGCATTCTCTGCGACAAATATAGAAGCAGCTTTCTCGCTAGGAAACCTACCGTGAAAAATAAGGAAAAGTGTTCTCATTGTCATGAATATGGCTATAATTATAGCAAATTTCGTGTTATTCTTGAAATACAGATGAAATTCTACTACATAAGCACAAATAATTCATACCCACAGAATAGGCACCTTATAGACGGCTTGAGGGAAAACGGTCACGTAGTGTCTGAAGTTGAAGAAAAGAGCCTTGGATTTGGTAAATATCTAAAAATTGCAAAAAATTTTTGGCCCCAGAGACACTCCTATGACAGTATCATTGTCGGATTTACCTCTCCGCATTTTGTGCCAATCATGAGACTAATCTCATCAAAGAGAATTATATACAATGGTGCATTTTCTCAATATGAAGCTAATATAGTATCCAGATCCATCAGCAAGAAGTTCTCCATAAGAGCAATTGTCTGGTGGCTCAAAGATTTCATTTCATTTTTAATGTCATCCAAAATACTCCTAGAAAGTAACCATCAAATAGACTACATTCATAGGCTATTTTTTGTATCTAGAAAAAAAATGTTTCGGGCTTGGGCTGGAGTAAACGAAAAAGAATTTTTTCTAGATAAAGGCATAGAAAAGAACAAAAAAATCACGATTCTGTTTAGGGGGAGGTTTTTACCAGAGTCAGGGGTACTAACGGTAATAAAAGCAGCAAAACTTTTAGAAAACATGGATGTAGACTTTCTCATCATAGGTCATGGATTTTTATATAGGGAGTTTAATAAATTAATGGAAGAATTAAAACCAAAAAATATAAACGTAATTTCAGAAAAAACTTCTGCGGACGAACTTAGAAAAGAGATGCTATCCTGTCATATTAGTTTAGGCCAACTTGGGGATCAGGAAAGACTCTCAAGAACCCTTCCCTGCAAACTATTTGAAAGCTTAGCGCTAGAGCTTCCCTATCTTACTGGAAGAAACGCTGGGGCACTTGAGCTCCTGAGAGAAAACGAGACCTGTATAGCTGTTAAACCTGCAAGTCCAGAAGAACTTGCAGAAAAAATACTCTATCTCAAAAAAAATCCGCAAGTACTGGAGAGAGTGGCTAAGCAAGGGCATGCACTTTACAAAGAGAAACTCACTTCTAAACAATTAGCAAAGGATTTTACAGACAATGTATTCGGCATACTCAAAATTATAGATTGATCTTCTCAGCTCTAAAAACAAAAGATAGAGCAAACAAAGAAGGAAACATTTTGACTAAAAAGTTCAACCCCCAGAAAGTATTCATCTTCATTTCAACAATTTTAAAGCCATTCTCTTTTAAGATTCTTTTTAAAACGACTAAATTAAACCAATAAATATGGCCTTTGTGAGGTGTGTTGTTTTCAGGAACCCTGCCTAACAATGTTTGGACTCTTGCTGGTAGAGAGCTAAAATTTGGCACACTGATAACAATATATTTCTTAGAAACCCTATGAGCCTCTCTCAAAAGATATTCTGGTGAATACAGATGCTCCAAGACATCGAGCATGATCACATAATCAAATTCGTTTTCAGAAAATGGTAATGGATCTTTAGAGAAATCGCACAGAGAGGTCTTAATTCCTTTTGCCGTACACTTTTTAATTCCCTCTTCAGATATATCAACACCTTCAGACATATTGTTTTTAAACATGTCCAATAAGAGACCATCACCACACCCAACATCCAATACATTTCCTGAGCCTACCATATCTAAAGTTGCAGTATGTCTGAATTCAGGGTTTTGACTCTTCTCTCTCCATCTTTTGTTTTCAAAATCTGTTACACTCATATTTATGCAAAAAGTTTTATAAATTTTTTAACCGCAATAGAAACATCATATTTCTTAACATGTTCCCTCAATTCATTACCATCAATTGGATTTTCTTTAAGTTTTCTAAGAGACATACAAAAATTTTCAGGCTTTCTTTCTTTTATTACGTATTGATATTCTACTCCTGGACTAATATCTTTTACAGACCCTACGTCACTCGCAACATACGGGACTCCAGAAGCCATGGCTTCTAACAACACATGAGGAAACCCCTCCTCCTCTGAGGGCATAAAAAATATGTCAGAAGCTGAAAGATACGTATGAATCTGATTTTGTGGTTTACGTCCCTCGATTTGAATTCGACCTTTTAAATCTTTACTACCTTCAATTTCCTTTTCTAAGGCGCTTTTATAAGGACCATCACCCACAACAACAAAATACATGTCGCCGGAACAGCGTACTGTCGGAAAAATCATATCTGCTCCTTTTCTTTTTGATAGATGATGAACAAAAAGGACGATAATTTTACCCTGTGGTAATTCTAGTTTTTCTCTTGCTACTTTTTTCTCTAGATGACTTTTTCTAAATTCAGTGAGGTCTATCCAATTTGGCATAACATGAATATTCTTTTGATTAAGTGAGTATTCACGAGAGTAATCTTGCTTTAATGAATCTGTTCCCGTGACAAGCTCCACTCGCTTCAAAATAAATCTGAAAATCCTCTCACGAAACCAATTTCTTTTATACAGCCACGGCATACCACAATTCCAGTAAAAAACGCGCCCTCGACCATTTCTGGCTACAAAAAGAGCACTTAACGCCCCAACAAAAGAGTAATGAACGTAAAAATCGTTATACCCATTAGTCTGTGCCTCCTCGGCAAACCGTATCCCTTCAAATAATCTTCCCAATATTCCTTTCTTAGTTTTAATCCTTAATTGAGCTGTATTTTTAAAATGAGTCTTCCCTTTTACATTTTCAATAATAAGAAAAATATTCATTTCGGTAGACACTCTATCGATAAAATCATACAGATATGAAAAATGCGTATCTGTATCAACATCATAACTCGGTAGTATATAGCAAAGTTTATTTTTCGTATGCATCTTATTTATTTATATCTTCGCCATATACCCCAGCAAGTAAATCAAGATCCTTCTTGCTCTTTTTTAACAAATCAATATTTTTGTCTTCAAGACTCTTTAGCACACTATTACCGACTTCATCCCCTACTCGTGCATACAATTCGCGAAATGCCGCAAAATCCTTAATAAAACAATGTCCTCCGGCACCACGTAACCCATTATCTTTACTACTTTTATCTTCGTTACCATTATTACTCCCTAGCGTACCACTCACATGAACTGGCATCAAATGACTCTTTCCAATTCTTGGGTCCGCAGACATGGCGTCACGTATAGTATCCCATTCACATCCTAAATTCATTGCAAGATCATACAGCATATTTACATATACAACCTTAAGATAAAGCCAATTATTTCCGGCATATTTTATTAATTCAGCCTCTTTTGACTTACAGATTACTTCAAATGACGCTTTGGGCAAGACACTCAAAACTTGTTTTGCACGATCCTGATATTCTGCAGTCTCAGTAGGAATTCCAATTATATTTCGATTAGGATTCCCAGCATCATGTTCAGCAGTTGCCTCTGTCAAAAACTCAGGAGAATGCATTACGAATATATCTGGATTCTCAGTTTGTATAGACTCTACCGTTCCCGGTAAAATAGTTGACTTTATAACAACAGTCTTCCCCTTACCAACATATTTCATCACCGAACGCAATATACTGTCGTCAAATCCGTCTGGAGTTGATGGTGTGGGAACTGCTACAAAGACGATATCTGCTTCTTTAATTTTCCCTTCATTTAGATGGTATGGTTCCTCCTTAGCAAATCGAATAACAGTAAAACCACGCTTCTCAAAATCGTCAGCGTAGTTTTTGCCAATAAACCCCTGGCCAATAAATCCAATCTTCGGTTTTTTTAAATCTGTCATATGGAAGCTATTCTACAGTAAAAATGAACTCTCTAAAAGACACGGCTCTTACTCTCCGAAATGCACCACAAAAGGGAGTCTCTAAAATCAACTATATAGTCATCAAAGTCTTGCGTATATTTCTCCATTAATACTGCTTCAAAATTAACTGCATACTGCATACGTAAATCACGATCAGAAATAAGTACGTTTAATTTTTCTACAAAGCACTCAGTATCGCCAACAGGACAAACTGATAACTCAATTCCATCTCGAAACCCATCCCCAACGATACCAACATCGCTTGCCACCACAGGTATACGATGTGCACCAGCTTCAATTATGGTTAATCCATACCCTTCAAAAAATGAGGTGAGTAAAAATATATCTGCTGTATTATAATACGCACTAATATTATCAGACCAGGATTCAAAGCGGACATTGTCCTCTACTCCTAGATCACGAGCCTTTCTCTCCAAAATTTCCCTTTCAGGTCCTGCACCAACAATTAGAAGTCCTGTTTCAGGATTTGTTTTTAGAACATCTTTCAGTATACTCAGTGCCTCCATAATATTCTTTTCATGAGTAAGACGAGAAATCATCAAAACAATAGACTTAAACTCCGGATATCGTGATCGGAAATTTTCATTTGTTTTATTTTGAATAAATGATTGCACATCTACAAAGATCGGCAGAACAGTAACAGATTGTGAATCTAAATTATATTTCTCAATAATTGCATCCTTAATGCGGAGACTAACAACACGAACACTGTTCGCATACTTCATAATACTATCTGCTATCCGCACACGCATTTTATTTAAAAATCCTTGAACGAAATGAGGACTAAGGAAATCTGTATGCACCTGAAATTGCAAAGGTATACCAAACTTTTTCTTCAACTTCACACCAACAACACCCGCTTCAAATGGATCCTGTGTGCTAATCACTGAATCATTAGTATCCCAATCTCTTATAATTTTACTTCCAATCGCAACAGCACCAATAACATAGGTCCATCTATTAAGAGAACTAGTTGGATAAATCCACACATTATTACTGATTTTTTGTTTCTTAAGACCAAGAGTTTTATTCGCAAACACTACTATGTGCAACTCATCAAACAGAGTTGCTGTTGCAACCAGTCTATCTCTAACAGAACTCCCCTCTTGAAAAAGTAGTCTGTCTGAACCAATCATTAAAACTTTCATATATATTAGTGTATCAAATATGTCCTAATTATTTTTTAACAATGTGACATACTCTTTTGCAATATCACCCCAAGAATGCTCTTTGCTAAATCTTTCAACTTTTCCTTTATATGCACTGTATGTATCATAATTCGCCAACTCGAGAATTGCATCTTTAATATCCTCTATATCTTCCGGATCAACAAAGCGTCCTACGTCCTTCAGAGTTTCGAACAAACCTGTTTCTTTAGTGCAAATAAATGGCTTATTATGCTCCACAGATTCAATTATAATATTTGGTCCAATATCTGAGACCGATGGAAGAATTACTGCATAGCACTCTGATATTTTTTGCATAAGTTCTTCTCTCGGATATATATTGGTATCCAGTGAAATTTCAGGATTTTCTTTTCGTGCCAGTGCAAACGCCTTCATTAGGCGATCTTTGTTCTTGAACCCAACAGGACGCACCGCCCAAATAAAATTTTTCCGTGTTGGTGAATACGACTCTTTCTTTGGTCCAAAATAATTCGCAACTACTACTGCTTTTTCTGAATCAAACTCGTATGCCTTTTGCTCAATATCCCTTTGCCATGCAGTAGTAAACGCTAAAACATCTGCATGATTAAAAACATATTTAAGAGCTTTACGCAGCAACCTCTCCTTAAAACTTAACTTCGGCAAACTACCATAAAAATCCTTTATGGATATAATCTGATGCTCAGTATATTGCTCCCACAAAAAATCACCTCCTATTCTTATAATTGTCTTTGTTCCTGTTATGTTACCAGCTATAGTACTAGGCAAACCAACACTAAATGTATCTAGAGCAATAATTACATCTGTTTTTCTTGTATTCAGAAGTACTCTAAGCAAAAACCATAAGTGCCTAACACCTGTGGGTAGTTTCTTCTCTATCCCATACGACAGAACTTTCACCTCATGTCCCTGTTCTAATAGAGCGTTTTCTATACCGACGGCATATCGTGCTGGGCCACCAACATCTGGCGGATAAATTCCTGTAGTGATTACTATTTTCATTATTCCTCTTCCTTATTAATCTTATTCAAAACTTCTATATCAGAAAGTGCAGTGCTCATCTCCTTGGCAACTATAGACCAGTCATAACGTTCTTTTACAAGTTTTTGTCCAGCAGTTATTAATCTTTTTCGAAGTCTGTTGTCCTTCAAAAGAATTTTAACTTTTTCTGCAATGTCTTCAGGATTCTCTACATCAACAAACAAACCTGTCTTTTCATTCTCAAGGAAATCACTTATTCCACCAACATTAGTTGCTACAACAGGGAGACCAGCCGCCATTGCTTCAACAAACACATTACCAAACCCTTCTGATATAGGCGTTCGTACAAAAACATCACCGACAGACAAAAATCTTGCTACCTCCGTCTGGTCGAGTGGTCCTAGAAATTGTACTCGCTCTGCAACTTTTTTGTCATGTGCACGTTCTCGCAATGATGAATACTCCGCACCACCACCAATTACAACCAACTTTATCTCCTCTGGAAGAAATACTAGCGAATCAATAATATCTTTAACAGAATTCTTCTTCACTAGACGTGACGTTGTTATTAAGAATTTGTCATCCTCACGTTTGCCTAATTTACTGGCGATTGTTGATTTCTGCTCTGGTGTAATGGTCTGACTAAATAACTCAATGTCTACACCGTTCGGTATAACCTTAATTGATGCTTCAACATCCTTCTCCAATGCTCGCGTCTTAAGATAATTGCTAATAGCAGTAATCAAATCAGCTTTCTTAAAAACAAGATTGTGCCATGGTCGTATTAGCAGATTATACAAAAATGTATTTCCTCCTACATATCTTTTCAAATGATCCTCCTCATCACCTTCCTGAAGAGTAAGGACCAGTGGAACATTCTTGTAGCTCATCTTAAAAAATGCAGCCGCAATACTTGCCTGACTTGCCATGATTGACCAGACGGTATCGTACTTATTTATTCTATGTAATTCAACTGCTTTGAAATACCCTAAGAATGGAACTAGGAATTTGTCTAGATTTATTCCCATACCGACACGATGAATAGTGACTACCCCGATATCCTCTTTGCGCGCCAAACCTCCATCTATACGCGGAACTATCATATCAAAATGATATTCACGATTTCCATTAGTTGTTTCTGCTCCCAATTTATCGGTTATGTGTTTTACAGCAATTTCAGCCCCACCAATGTTTGGCAGGTAATTAGTGCTAAAAATAAGGATTTTTTTGGACATTATCTACCATATTACCAAAAAAACAGTAAAAAACAACGTTAGTCAAGTTCGTATATTGTGAACTCGTCAATACCGCTGTCTTTAGTAATTGTGTTTGTATTCATGACAAATCCAACAACTGACAATATAATCAAGATTGTGAGTATATAAAGATACACCATACTACTCTCCATCTACACGAAGAGTGTTTCGTAGGACATCTTCTGGTACTTCATTCCTGTTTGTGTTTGTATTTGTATTCGTGTGTGCTTGAGAATTTTCCTTTGGTCTATTATGTGGGACATTTTTATGATTTGGTTTTGTTGTATGAGATTGAGAATGTGTTTTAGCTGACTCTGGTATTTCCTTTTTAGTATTACTGTTCGAATAAGCATCATTCTTCATTGCAGAATTTAGAGCCTCACGGAGAGAAGACAGATTTCCCTCTGATGGTTTTTTGTCATCTTTTCTCTGTGCTACTTTTTTCTCTATAGATTTGTGCTCTTGAGTACCCTTTAAAGATCCAAGAGATAATGGAGAGAATCCATCCTTATTATTTGATGGAGGTGGTGTTTTGGTTATTTTATTTTGTTCCTCTTCAACCTTAGTTTCAATCTTCTTTTCAACTTTGGTATGTTTGACAGGAACCACTACAAGTGGCTTTTCGACTTTAGCTTCAATCTTATTTTCAACTTTGGTATGTTTGACAGGAACCGCTCCAAGTGACTTTTTATCTACTGATTTCTCTTCTGCTTTTTCTGTAGGCTTTTGCCCTGTTTTCTGTGATTTCTCAAACTCCTTGTTTTTTGTAGAACCAATAACATTACCCTCCGCATCCCTTTTTCTTAAATCGGTAACTTCTTCTTTTTTCTCTCCAGATTCTGATCCATCACTCTTTCCATCAGTAGTACTATTCTTGTCTGTGACTGGATTACTTAAAGATGCAAGTATTTTTTCTTCCACTTCTGCTCTTTTGTTTCCAAATTGTTCACGTGACGCTGCAATAACGCTTTCAGTCGAACTAGTTTCTGGTACAGCAATAGGCGGAAGGGTTGTCGCAGAAAAAGGCAGTGATCCAATACCATCAATCATTAGGCGTAGATATATTTGGTGCTTACCGAGATTCACTAGATCTTCCCCCGTAAATTGAGGTGCAAATTCTTTTTCAAACACCTCTGCATCTGTTGCACCGACACGAAACGCAATCATGGTTCCAACGTTACCAAATACAGCAGCTCGCACTTCATCGGTCATTTGCTCAATATATTGATGCGCCATCGTCAGATTAAGTTTATATTTTCTTGCTTCAGAAAGAATGTCTGCAAATGTTTCATTAGCAAAAGACTGGAATTCATCCACGTATAGATAAAAATTTGGAAGCTCTTTCATCCGAGCAGGGGTAACATCAGCACGTGACATCGCAGCAAGATATATTTTTGTGATTAACATACTACCCAACAGGTTCGCATTTGATTCACCGACAAGACCCTTTGAAAGATTGATAATGACAATCTTTTTCTTATCCATTATTTCTCGCAAATCAAATGATGAATGCGGCTGCCCTATGATATTTCTTATAATCGGATTACCTGTAAACTGTCCAATCTTGTTTTGAATCGCTGGCGTCGATTCAGCGGCCATACGCTCTGTGTATTTTGCAAACTCATCTATCCAAAAACTCTTAACTGAAACGTCCGTAACGTTGTCTACGACTTTTTTCCTATACGCCTTATCGGAAAGCATACGATTCACCGACAACAGTGTGGAATCTGGATATTCCAGTAAGGCAAGAATGGTATTGCTCAAAATGTATTCCATACGAGCACTCCAGACATCTACCCAAATCTTTTTGAATGTACTCATCAATCCAGCAAGCACAAGATGTCTTTTGTCTGGACCAACATCCTCCATCACATTGAACGAGATTGGATTATCGGTATCAAACGGTGCAAAATATAAAACGTCTTTTCTGCGTTCCTCTGGTATGTAATCCAACAAAAGCTCTGCTGTCTGTCCATGCGGGTCTATAAATGCAAAACCATTTCCATTTTGTATATCCTGTACCGCCATGTTTTCAAGCAAAGTAGACTTACCCATACCCGTCTTTCCAATCACATAGACATGTTTTGTTCTATCCTTTGCTTTAATACCAAAAGACTGCTGCTTGTTTCTAGCATCAGTTTTGGCAAAGTATGTTACTTTGTCTTCTTCATTCATAGTATTTATTCAAATTATACTCGCGTTGGACAATATATACCACTATTTGTTGGGGACGAAAAAAAACCGCCAGATGGTAAACCACCTGGCAGTTAAAGTTTATGTCCTACGCATTGTAGGATTATTGCACAAGTTCAACCTGTGCAATAGGTACGGACGGAGTGTGTAGTCTTCTGTTTGTGTCACTCCACAACTGTCTGTACCTTCGATTACGATCCTGATTCTCCTTTTTCCACTTTTTACATGTCTTACGATGTTCAAGTGGTGTTCCCAATATATCCTCAATTGTTGCTTCKCCTATTGATGACACTGGCATAATGTATCTTCCTCTCAGTTTATTGAATGTGAGTTGTATTTCTACTTTAGTTGGTCACGAAAGTAGTTCAGTTCTCAGTAACGACAAACTGGTACCTACGGCCAATATATCACATTCGTGTGTAAAATTGCAATAAAAAAAGAGGCCAGTAGAAATATATGATATATATTTCTACTGGCCTCAGTGATTATGGAATCAGTAAGTCTTCGGCTTCTTCAAGAATCTTTTCATGATTCATTGAAAGCGTAGCAAGAATCTCATCCATCCTTTTTTTTACTTCGCCATTCTTACCTCTAATCTTACCCGTGGCAAGTTTGGTGTACTCCAATAGGAGTTTCCTTCTCATTTCGTTTTCGTTTTTCATTTTGATGACATTTTTTCAAAAGCAATCATTAGGGCAAATTTGCCATACGCTGTCCGTCCGACAGATGAGCATTTGGTTACCCATGTGCCATCACATCCATGCTTCTTCATGTTTCTAGCAAGAATGTTTATTGCATCCATGTTTGCCTCATGCACACGACGCCGATTTTCGTCAGCTTCCTCAAATTCGCCTTCTTTTACTTCGTCAGAACTCTTCATGTTCACGAGTGTAAACTCACAAACACTTTCAAGATATCTCAAAGAGCAGACGACGACACTATCTAGTAATTCACGAAGTATTTCACTATCAGCGCAATACCCTGTTAATTCTTCAAGTGTGATGTAGGAATTGTCCCACATTGATATAGCTTTCAGATTTTTTTTTCTCAAAAATTCAACTGTCATAACTGTATTTCCTCTCAACCCTAATTATAGCACAAAATAGTACTTTATGTCAATACCATAAATAAACCCCTTGAAATAGGGGTTTATTGGGGTTTTATTCTCTTTTTTTACTCTACCGTCTCAATGTCTGAATTATCAAGTAATGCGTCCTCTGTATACCTATTTGAAGCATTCCAAAGCATCCAAGAATCAAGCCCTGAGTCATACACAGCCTGTATCTGTGCCCTCACCTTCTCTGCGTCATAATTAGCTCCTAAATCAAAATCCTGCAGCCACGGACGAATCTTTCCGAACGAGTGAACACTATACCCTGGGGTAGAGCTCGCGAGTTTTAAATCCAAAGCATCTGCCTTTTTCTTTGCTTCGTCCATTGAGAATTTTATAACCTTGTAAGGTTCTTCTGCAGGATTTGCTAATCCTATGAAATTGGTCGGATAATGTGACGGATACACCATTGGTGCAACAAAGTCTACATGCGGCAAAACATACTCCAATATTTGTCCAATATTTAAATCATCATTGTTGCTAGTCGTCATGCCAAAAAGATCCGCGGATATCACAGCACCAGTTGAATCCAAATGTCTCCTTATATATGCAAAGAAATCACGTAGTACCTTTGCTTTTCCTAAATCTGGATCGGCGTTTATGGTCGCATCACTTATTGGATATTTTATGTCATGCATATCTCCATCTGATGGAAACCGAACATAATCATAATTGAGTTCATCAAAACCAACATTGTATGATTCTTTCCCTATCGCAACCAAATATCTCCAAACTTCTCGATTTCCCGGATCAACCCATGAAATACCCTTATGGTCTGTCCACACCTCTCCATTGGACTCACGCAACACAGCATAACCTGGACGAACTTTAGTTAGATGCGGATCTTGAAAAGCAGAAATACGCCCAATCACATACACACCACTATCGTGTAGATCACCAATAAATTCTTTCACGTCTCTAATACGAATTTCTTGTGCCCCTATTTCTTTTAGAAATGGATCAGTCACCTTGAAAGATATCTTTCCTGTATCATCTTTTATATCTATGATAATTGAATTTATCTCTGTATCTTCAATCAACTTTACAAGTCGCTTGCGTATTGACGGTGTACCTGCAACCCAACTTGTCATATAGATAGCACGTACAGAATCAGGTGTCTTGATGTGCGTAACCCTAAACTGTGGCTCTGCTGGCAATACATCTGCAAGAGTTACTGTTGGTGTTGCAATGTCTTTCCCCACATACTCTGTTGGAAAATATGACGGTATAAGAAAATACAGTGCAAGAAAAACAATACCAACGGCAAGACCCATGATAGCGCTTTTTTGTTTTATTTGTTTGGGCATGATTATTCTGTGTGCCCAGACGGAATACGATTAGTAACCCCTCGATCAACGTTTTCTGCAGCGGGTACCACATTATCCTTTGGAGAAGACTCAACAACATCGTCTAAACGAGAACTTTCGACATATGTATCACTTGATTTTGTCTGTGTAAAAAATTCAGAAATACCTCTGTTTTTATACAGTGAAAATCCGATTACTGTTACCACTATACCTACCAGAGTAAAAATAATGTTTTTCCACGCACTTGGTATACCAAAAAATGGTAGGAATATAAGTACTATCCCAGACCCTATAAGTAATACATGCTTGTTTCTCATAATTCATTTATTATACGCACAATAGCCTAAATAGAGAAATCGGCTTGCTCATACGGCAAAAAAGACTATAGTAGACGTGAACCCCTAACAGAAAGGTTATGTCATGTTAGGACAGAACAATCTAACACAGAAAAAACTGAAAAATGCCTTCAAGCCCTTCGAGAGCAAGGGTAGTCAAATACGTCTCCACGCATGCTCAGAAGATGTATTCCTAGGTTCAATTGAAAAAATTGTGTACAAAAAGAATACTCGCATTTGGGTGTGCTTCGAATGGTGTACAAAAAGGATACCGTCACGTACAGGTTCAGAACGTTGGGAACGATTTGGATTTCGTACTCGTATCCGCAATCGTGGATGCTTTCGTTACTTCCAGACTACTCTTGATATTGATGTCGAAAGTATAGGAAATAAAAATGAGAGTACTCATAGACGCACATTTGAAACCACACTGCATGAACAGGGAGAATTCTTTGTGTCGTGGGATACTTCAAATATTGACGTGCGGAATGACGAGATAGTCATTCCTCCAGCACTTCAACTAGAAGAGTGCTAAATATTAACAAGGCCTCACAGTAATGTGGGGTCTCTTTTTATTTACCACCTATTTACCCTCAACCATCACCACAAACTCACCTCTTACATGATCGTGATTATCTTGAAAATATTTCATAACCTCAATCGCTGTTCCAGATACAACCTCTTCATATATTTTTGTGAGTTCCCGTCCTACTACGACTTTTCTATCAGGTGCGATTTCCGAAAGTGTTAACAATGTCTTTGCAATACGATGCGGAGATTCATACAGTACAACAGTTCTTTTTGAATCAACAACTTCCTCAAACAAAGTCTGTCGCCCTTTTTTGTGCGGTAAGAAACCTAGAAATAGAAAATCTGAACTGGGTAATCCACTAATAGAAAGTGCTGCTGTAACTGCACTTGGACCAGGTATCGTCACTATTGGAGTATCCGGCAACACATGTCGTATCTCTGAGACTAATCGCACACCTGGATCTGAAATACCTGGAGTCCCTGCATCAGACACAAGAGCAACATTCTTCCCATCCTCCAAGTAAGCAACAATTTTCTCAACTTTTGCTAATCCACTGTGTGTGTGATAACTCAACGTTGGAGTATTAATTTCATATTTGTTAAGTACACGTTTTGTCATGCGTGTGTCTTCACAAAGAATCATATCTACTTCGCCCAAAATACGAATAGCTCGAAGCGTCATATCTTCGAGATTTCCTATTGGTGTTGCGATTACATAAAGTGTAGACATATACGTGTTTTGTGTCCGTCTATGCTAAAATGAGCATACCGTAATGGATAAACTATACAATAAAACTGAAGCTAACACAATAGTGTACGTCACGCGCGATATTGAGCGCGCAAGCGGTTTTGATCTATCTAAAGGGCATACGCATATAGTGACTAATGACACAATTGACGCTCGTTCTACAAAAGAAGAATTTCCTCTACATATAACTCTTATCCCCTCTCCAAAACCTCTTGATACATACGAATTGCTCGAGCACAAAGATGCAGCCTCTGCTTTAGGAAAAGGACCTATTTTAGTATTTAAAAATACAAACCGTATTGAAAAAACTTGTGCAGAGAAAAATCTAACTCTTCTCAACCCTTCTGCAAATCTAGCAAATATGATTGAAGAAAAAGTCAGCCAAGTAGGATGGCTTGCAGACATGAGAGAATTTCTACCTCCTCATGAGATAACACAGCTCAATCGAATACAGTGGGAAGACCGACCGTTCATTATCCAATACAATCACGCACACTCTGGTGAGGGAACTTTTTTTATTGAAAACGAATCGGAGCTTGCTGAACTACAATCAAAATTTCCCCAACGAGATGTACGTAAGACAGCATATATACAAGGTCCAGTGTTTACGAGCAATGCAATTGTTACTAAAGACAAAATAATCCCTGGAAATATCAGCGCGCAAATTACAGGTCTCAAACCTTTTACTGATCTGCCATTTGCCACCGTTGGTACCGACTGGAAACTGGCTCACACACTCCTTTCAGAGAATGACAAAATTGCATATAGAAATATCGAGGTGCAAATTGGGGAAAAAATGCAAAGGGACGGATGGTTAGGAATGTTTGGAGTGGACATTGTTCGTGCCAATGATGGAGAATTTTTCTTGATTGAAATAAACGCGCGACAACCAGCAAGTGCAAGTTTTGAATCCATATTGCAAAAGCGCAACACTGTTCTCGAAGCACATGTACAAGCTCTACAAAACATAAAAGTAGAAAATGTATTGCCTCTCACACGCGGTGGACAAATCTCACAAAGAGTTACTCGAAAAAACGAAGCACACTATCCTCATTTGAAATATAACTCTCCTGTTAATCGCATAAAAAAGGAAGACTACATTATGGACGATGAGCACACTGTTCGTCCTGACATATATCTTTCTCAAGACACTACTTTTAAAACTCTTTCTCTCGAGGCCTTAAAAGTAATCGACTCTTATCTGTCTTTTTCAACTAATGTTGATAGGGTTTCAATTCCTTACTACAACAACGCGCGACACGATATCCGTGGAGGACTAAACGTATTTGGAGGAAAAGGAAGCATTGAAGACATACATGAGGAAATAGACATATTGGCGAAAAAAGAACATGTTGATCTCAAAAGCCTACCCGGGGAAGACTTAAAGAAATTCCTTGTTGAACATAATATTGGGATAGATTGCTCTGGACTTACCTACTACATTCTTGATGCAGAACTGAGAGCCACTAAACAAGGTTCTCTAAAAGGTAACTTATCCTTTAGACCTGTTCATGGAATTATTGGTGCTTTGTTCGGACGCATGCGTGGTGTAAGGAATACAAATGTAAAAGTTCTTGCACACAAAGCAAACAGCACGCCGATATCATTACTGAATATACAGCCTGCAGATTTAATTATCATGACAGATATAGCTGGTAAATATGTACATAATCATGTCCTAATAATTCACAAGGTTATATATAAAGGTACAACCCCTACAGAAATACACTACACTCACACAATCGCGTGGAGCACTGACGGTAAATATGATCATGGGGTACGACAAGGAATCATAGAGATTACCGATCCCGAAAAGCCACTGCCTGATCAAAAGTGGTCAGAAAACGGAGAAACAAACAGAAATAACGAGACAAGAGCTCGCGCGCTTAAAGCAGGATATTTGGCAATACACAGACTAATCCATAATTAAGCATTGTATATAGCCATATTTATGATATCCTGTCTATATGACGGATGTGCCCTCAATAGATACCCTGATTATAAGCATTGGCTTTATTATTTTCGCATGCCTTGTGGCATTCGCATGGGCGCCACTACTCACAAATTTCTTATATAAGTTCCGAATTACAGTAGGGCGCCGTGCTGCATATGACTCCACAGCGCACATGACATCGCGCGATGGCAAAGCTAATACCCCTACTATGGGTGGTATTTTGGTTATCGTGACCATTGCTCTTATCACATACCTATTCAACTGGGACCAAAGTTTTACATGGTTACCAATAGGTATCATGCTTCTCTCGAGTGCACTAGGTGCACTCGATGATCTTTTAAATATTTTTGGCTCCCGACGACGTTCACGAAAAGTAAACCAAACACTGCGTCTAATCAGGGTACACAAAAACTATGGGATGCGTTTATGGTTAATTATTACTCTTCCGTGGACATTCTTTAAACGACTCACAGCGTGGCTTGGAAGTCACCCAGGAAAAGGTGTTCATGTTCACGAGAAATTATTTTTGCAATTCATTGCTGGAGGCATTAGTGCTTGGTGGATTTTTTACAAACTTGGTGAGAATTGGAGAGTGATCGATTTACCTTTTGACGGAATGCTAGACATTGGATGGTGGCTTGTACCTCTTATTGTTCTTGTGGTTGCCTTCACAGCAAATGCAGTAAATATTGCTGACGGAATGGACGGACTTGCTGGAGGAATGCTTATACCAACTTTCACCGCTCTCATGTTTCTCTCATGGGTAAATGGATTTCCTGAAATGGCAATCTTAAATGCCGTTGCCGTGGGAGCTCTCATTACATACACATATTTCAATATTATGCCTGCACGATTCCAGATGGGTGATGTAGGATCGCTTGGACTAGGTGCACTACTCGCAATAAATGCACTTATTATCAACGCAATGATTGTCCTGCCCTTGCTTGCATTTGTGTTCTATATAGAGGCATTCTCTGTATTGATACAAGTTGCAAGCAAGAAACTTACAGGACGTCGAGTTTTCAAAATGGCACCAATTCATCACCACCTTGAAATCATCGGCTGGAATGAAGAAAAGATAGTTATGCGTCTTTGGATCATTCATCTATTCTTTGTACTAGTTGGGGTTTGGGTAGCGCTACATTAAAATGAACATTCCTTACACATATTCATATCTTATTCTAGATATATTACTACTAGTTGTATGGGTTAGTTTATACCTAAAACGAAAGGACATACGATCAGAAATGCTATTCATCTCGATACTCTTCGGTATTAGTGGCCCAATTTTTGAGCCCTTCACGCTACATGACTGGTGGAGACCATTCACCGTAACTGGGACTCCTGTTGGATTTGAAGACTTCCTTTTTGGTTTTGCTATCGGTGGAATTGCATCAGTTATCTATGAAATAGTCGCCGGTAAAAAACTACGTAAAGACACCCCAAAAAAAATGTTTAGTGAATTACGACGTTTTCGGGTGTGGATACTTCCGATACTGATTACTACAATACTTCTTATAGGAATATTTATACTAGATATAAACTCGTGGATCTCATCTACAGTTAGCATTGCTGCACCATTACTTGTAATTTTATCCCTGCGCAGAGATTTAATTACAAATGCACTTGCCTCTGGGTTACTACTCATCGCAATCGTATCTGTAGTATCAACCCTTGTTGAAGTAATAACACCTGGGTGGATACAAACACTGTGGATACAAGACTCTTCAATACCAGTGACTCCATTTCTTAATGTCCCGATATCTGACATTGTGTGGTACTTCTTCATTGGTGCGTACATCGGTCCACTATATGAATACTGGCAAGATCGTAAGTTAAAGAAAATATAATATGTATCATTCATTCGACAAAAAAATTATACCTGATTTTTCAGACACAAGCGTAGAATCTCTATACGATAATGGATATGTTTTTACGCGTGAAGCTGTAGGTTCGCTAGATCAAATACGTAGTGTGCGTATTGATGTATCTCAATTTGAATTATCAAGTGAGAACAAACGCATACTTAGCAAAACTGAAAATATTCATTTTGTTTCTGTCTGTCCTTTGCCCCTAAAACTTCCAGGGGCACAACGTGCTTCTGGAAGTTCGGGCGATCATGAGAGCCAGTCGGGCTCTAATGATTTAGCCTCACGATCATATTCCTGGGAGATAGGAAAACTTGCTAAGGATTTTTATGAATCTCGTAATGCCACATTTAGCGCCAACAAAATAAAAGAACTCATGACGAGTACACTGAACAATTTCAACACCCTGTTTTCATATACAGAAAAAGACTCAGTGACACCACTTGGATACGCTATAGGCCTTCACACAGCCAACATAGTGCACTACAGTTATCCCTTCTATGATATTGAACACAACCCAAAAGACACAGGGCTGGCTATGATGATTTATGCCATCCTATACGCAAAAAAGGAAGGCAAAAAGTACATTTACCTCGGATCACTCTCTCGATACAAATTGCAATTCAAAGGACTCGAGTGGTTTGACGGAAAGGACTGGAAGAGTAGTATAGACGATGCAAAGAACTTACTGAAAGCTAATGAATAAACCCCAACACATACACATCATCGGCATTTGTGGCGTTGCAACAAGCGCTATTGCCATTGCCCTGCATAAAAACGGATGGAAGGTCACCGGGAGCGATAAAGGCTTCTATCCCCCAGTATCAACGGCACTTGAGAATGCTGGAGTGAAGTTTTATGCTGGATGGCATCCAGAAAAAATGTCTGCAGACGGTGATCCAGATATGATAATGGTCGGTGGAGGAGGTACTAGTAACAACAATCCAGAAGCACTCTATGCAAAGACTAAAGGAATTCCGTATTTATCATACGCACAATTACTTGGAAAACACTTTGTAAAACGAAATTCGATCGTCTCTGTTGGAACTTGGGGTAAAACAACTACTAGCGCTCTCTTGGCATTCATTATGAGTGAGGCAGGAATGAGCCCCTCGTACATGTTTGGTGGTGTGTCAGACATGCTTCCTGCTGCCGCATTACATGATGGAGAATGGAGTGTGTTTGAAGGTGATGAATACCAATCAGCAATATGGGACAAGAGACCGAAATTTGCCTACTATCATCCATCACACCTCTTGTTTACTTCAGTATCATGGGATCATGCAGATCTCTACCCTACCGAAGCAGATTACTTTGATATTTTCGAGAGAATCGTTGGTTCAGTACCAGCAAAGAAAATTGTTGCCTGTACCGATGACGATGGTGTGAGAAAAATTTTAATCAAACTAAAATATCGTCCTACAACATACGGCACCCTAGACGGTGTTGACTTTCGCTATGCAAATGTTGAGCAAAGCAAAGACGGAATTGCTTTTGACATAATGTATGACAACGAACCGCATCATATACAAAGTCCACTCTTGGGTAGCTACAATGCGGAAAACATAACTGGAGTATTCGCTATGGCAGTAACACTCGGCATTGAGAGCGAGGTCGTAGCAGATAGCATTCATAGGTTCACAGGTATAAAACGGCGCTTAGAGAAGCGTTATGTTGGAGATGTCACTGTTATAGATGCACATGCACCAACTCCAGAAAAGGCTGCGTCTAACTTGAAAACACTGCGGGAAATTTTTGATGGTCCCTCGACAGGCTCAGGACGAAAATCAAAGATTTTCGCAATCTTTGAACCAAACATTGGTGGGCGTAATAGAGAATCGATACCTCAATATACAAATGCATTTAAAGATGCGGACAATGTATATATCCCCCATTTCACAAAGGTAAAAGTTGATCCTTCAAAAGAGGCGCCTCTTGAAGGAGACGAGCTAACTGAAATTATTGCCCGCTCCCAAAGTAATACAGTCTATATCGATGACGATGATAAACTCATCACTGACGTTATTAGAAAAGTAAAAAAAGGTGACGTAATCGTCTTTCTTGGATCACATGGTTTTCGCGGAATGATTGAGGAGACTATTAAAAAATTGACAACAACCGCTCCTAAAAGTAAGAGTAAAAAATAAGGGGCGAACAGTAACAACTGTCGCCCCAAATATCAACACGAAATATACGACTCTTTTCGGGATAGTTGACGTACCCATGATCAAACGACCATCTATCGTCACCACGAGGGGTGCTTATCTCTTGCTCTTAAGGGGGACAATAGCATTCCCACAAAAGATGATGTCACTTAGATGTTGTGCGTATTCGTTGTCCACCAGTTACAGACCTCAGCACAATGTATCATCTTTTCAAAAGAACAAGTCCTACAGGCGCACAGGTGTCTCCTTTTTTTATACCCGAAGGAGTCCTATGTATAGGTTTTGGCAAGCTGGATTTTATCGGGTGTTTTTTGTTTTCACAACAAAAGTATATCAGATTTCTGATTCAATGTCTTAGTTCCTATTCGTAGAATAAAATCCGGTTCCTTCGTTGGTCCGAGATACGTGCGTGCTACTTCCCCTCATCAACAATCTCTGTCTCAACACGATCACCCTCAATACCTGTTATTTCAAGAGTAATACCACATTTGTCACACTCTATTATTTGCTTCTCTGATAGAGAAGAATGTGCACTCGTGTCGATATCATTTTTACATTCTGGGCAATTTACCTTCATACATTGAATCACTTAATTGGGTAATCCGCATATTGTATATCATTTTTCTCTCCATGCAAATAGTTTTACTTTTACACACGAAGTGATAATGTAGAGCAATGACAACACCTATTGAGGACTATCCCCAACTGGCTCGAGCGCTTGGTATTTCAAGCCTCTATTTTAAGCGTGAGGACATGCATCCTTATGGATCTCACAAGGGTCGATCTATACCTCATATGATTGATCACTATATTGGGCAAGGGAAAAGGGACTTTGTTATAGCAAGTTCTGGAAATGCTGCTCTGGCCGCAGGTCTCTATCTTCAGGGGCAAGAGGACACCGATTATACTCTCACAATATTCATTGGTGAAAATATAGACTCCGAAAAAGAGGCACTACTACGTGAATCCCTTACGGATAAAAGAATATCAATAGAAAAAACTTCCCGGCCACAGCAAAAGGCATTTAGATTAAGTGACATAAAAAAGCTGCCGAATCTGCGTCAATCGCAGGACGACGTTGCTATTGAAGGTTACGGGAGCCTAGCAGAAGAACTTACTGAACTAAAAAATCTGTCTGCAATTTTTATACCGACATCATCAGGAACAACGGCAGAGGCACTTGCAACTTTTTTACCAAATATTGAAATACACATAGTGCAAACAAGTAGTGTTAACCCAATCGCTCAATTCTTTGACATAACCTCTGCACATAGCGAGTCTTCAATTGCGAGTGCCATTGTTGATCGTGTCGCCCACAGAAAAGATTCTCTTGTCTCTAAAATACAAGAATCAAATGGGTCTGGTTGGATTATCCAAGACAAAGAAATACTCGAAGCACAAAAATTGACTCTCGAGCACACTGGCATTGAAATATCTACAAATAGTGCTCTATCCATTGCTGGATTACAAAGGGCAATAAATGCTGGTAAAAAATGGGACGGGAGTGTCGTGTGTTTGATTACGGGAAAATAGACACAAAAAAAAGCCGTTCTGTCGGAATGACAGAACGGCCCGAATTTATAATACTACAGCGCCATTTCCAGAGTGGCCATACTAGATGCCGTGGTTACATCTTCAATAGAGATGAGATTACTTTGACGACGCCTCTCCTCTTGTGTAGGAGCTTCAATTTTACTTTTCTTGAAACCATCCATCACATCACCTCCAGGAAACCCCCAGTGATATTTCGGTCCCTTATCATGCTTATTCGAACCCGCGCGTGCACGGCGAGAAATGCAATCCTTCCTGTTTGGAAAGGTTCTCATCTCCGGCTTTTTCGTGAAATAATATGGAAGCCCGCAAAAGTAATCGAGAGCATTATCTCCTTTAAAGCAGACTCCTACAAAATCGTCTGCATTTATCACTCTAAGTGATTGATGATGTTCAATTCGACGTATCAACTCCGGCGTGAAGTCTACCCACACAATTGGATAGAACAACTCATTACACTCCGCACACGGAACCGTGGAGCACTGAACACGAACGAGCTCTCTCAGTTCTACTTCCGAGATTGACCTTCCTAACACTTGGGCAACACGCGCAAGTTGTTGAATCGGTAAAAAGCGATAGTACGGTATGTTTGAATGCAATCCATTAGTAAACATGTACAAGTTAAATGCACCAGGAAACAATGGGGTAATGCGAGGCCTTATTGGTCTATGTAGTTGATTTTTCAAGGTATTGTCTTTCGTTTTAGGAGAACTCCACCATCTCATCAGAAATGATTTATAAATCCTGTTCACATAAAAGTTGTCTACTGAGTATTATATCATATATAGACTATTTGTCAATGATAGCTTGCAGAGTTGTATGGCTTAAAATATAGATACTTTGGTGCTATAGTACAAAAACGCCCCTGTAGTTCAATGGATAGAACTGTCCCGTCCTAAGGGATTAATGTGGGTTCGATTCCTGCTGGGGGCACATAAAACAGTTAGTCCGGATGCGAATGCATTCGGGCTTTACTGTTTTACTGCACCAGCAGGAATCGAACCGAGTGCCGGCGAAGCTGGTCGAAGACCACGGCACGAGTGGGGGCCGAGGGAGTGAGATATTTATGAGTCTGAAAGACGAAATGAATATCCACGAGAGTGGCAGATTCCTGCGCCCCACCACCAAAAAACCACCCCCTCCGGAGTGGTTTTTTGTATTCTATAACTAAACCCCAACGAGTTCTGCCAACTTCTTTTCATCGAATCCAACCATCAATTCATCTCCTACGGTAATAACAGGCACTCCCATTTGCCCACTTTTTTCTACCATCTCTTCCCTCTTTGCCATATCTGTTCCAACATCATATTCCTCAAAAGAAATATTGTGCTCATTTAAAAATGCTTTTGCTGCCTTACAGTATCCACATGTCGCAGTTGTGTAAATAACAACTTTTTTATCAGCCCCGGCTGATGATGATTGTTCTTCCATATTAAAATATATATTTATAATTTAAAATCCATCCACGATCTCAAAACGACATTATAGATGGGCTCTTTCTATTATATCACTAAAATATACTATCCAAAAATTTCCCGAAAACTCCTTTGCTAGCGGGGAGAGCGACAGCTGTTTGCTCACTCGATAAGTCCTCATCTTCCAAAATAACGATCAATTCCTCACCTTCTTTTGTTAATCGATACTTTTCTCGTATTTCCTCCTCAATTCCTCGGTCGGTATCTAAACGATTTATTCCATCTGTGAGTACTTTCTTTTTTTCTATTAACTCCTCCAATTCAGTCTCGACATGCATACGTCGCTCTTTTGCACTATGTGATTTCTGATATACGCCCCACACTCCGTGTGCAAAAAGGATCACAATCACCACAAGAGCAACAAGGGTTATTCTCGAACACATAACACTCCTCTTTTTTCTCTTTCTTGCAAAATCCCTCATCCACAAAGTATAACAAATTGAGCCTGCCTGCCGGCAGGCAGGTTCAGGCAAGTTCGCCTCCAAATGTTGTGCTATAGTAACTAAACTATGAATATATTCGACTACAACAAAAGCGGAAAAAAATTCAAGACACTAAAGATGGCCATAGGAATATTGATTATCGTTAGTATGATACTCCTATATTCCCCACTACTATTGCAAGGTGGAGGATACTAACAATTTAGGAGTTGGACCACTAAATAATGCTATATTTTATAAAATTGAATACTAGAAAAAGAAAAACCACCATGAGCTTTTTGCTACTCAGTGGTCTTTATGACACCTCTCGGAAGTGCTTTTTGAGATATTCAACAAGTTGTCTGTCGTCGAATCGTCCAGGTTGTTAAATGTCAAAAGTTAATGGTTAACTGTTTCTTCATTCCCCTCCTCGCATCATCTTCATAAAGACACTGTGTGGAATATTGACCTTCCCGCGGGCTTGCATCTTTTTCTTTCCTTTCTTTTGTTTTTCACGAAGCTTCATTTTTCGTGTAATATCACCACCATATAGATGTGCGGTAACATCTTTTTTCATAGCACTCAGAGTCTTGGATGAAATAATACGTCCTTGTGATCGTGCTTGTATCTTGGTTACAATCATCTGACGTGGGAGTATTTTGTACAATTTTTCAACAGCCTCTTTTCCTTCTATATCAACACGACGTTTAGAAACAATTCGTGAAAATGCGGGTACCAATTCCTCTGCGACAAGTAAATCAAGACGAACAACATCTGCCTCTTTCATATCCCCTATTTCATACGACAATGATGCGAATCCTTGAGAAATACTTTTCATCTCATCAAAGAAATTACGCATTAATTCACGCAGTGGCATATTAACAGTGTAGGATGTACGAGTCTCTCCAAATATTTCAGAGTGAATAACCTCACCCTCATGTTCATACAGGTTCTGCATAATCGCTCCAGTGTATGCATGGGGTGTAATAATCGTCAGCGTAACCCACGGTTCGAACACCTTCACAACACTCCCATCATCTGGAAACATGATGGGAGAATATACTGTTTTTTTCTTCCCCTGCCTATCTTCAACAACATATGTAATAGACGGAGTCGTAACTATCAATTCCAAATCAAACTCACGACGTAATCGTTCCGTAACAATCTCAAGATGAAGCATACCGAGCAAACCACAACGAAAACCTCGCCCGAGTGCGCCTGATGTTTCCTCTTCAAATGAAAGAGATGAGTCTGAAAGCTTCAACCGTGCAAGCGCTTGTTTGAGTGGTGTAAAATCGTCCTGACTTTCAGGATATACACTTGCCCATACAACAGGTTTTGGATCTTCATATCCACCGTATGGTTTCAGTGTGTCTTTTAGAGAAGCCACAGTGTCTCCAACACGAGCAACACCAGGACTCTTAATACCGGTCACTATATATCCTATCTCCCCAGCACCGAGAGTTTCTACAGGTTTCTCATCAGGTGCAAATATACCAACCTCAAGTGCACTAAATGTTTTACCACTTACTTTAAATATTAAATTATCTCCTTTTTTAATAGACCCATCTAAGACGCGAATATATACGACTACACCTCGGTGATTAGAATATTGAAAATCAAAAACCATAGAACGGAATTCTGAAACAGCATCAACAGGTTTTGGTGCTGGTATACGATCAATAATAGCGTCCAAAAGCTCTGGTACTCCATCCCCTGTCTTGCCTGAAACGGTTAACACAGTACTGACATCAACATCAAGCAGGGTTGCGATCTCACCCTTAATCTCATCTGTACGAGCGTGTGGCATATCAGTTTTCGTCACAACAGGAATGATCACCAGACCGGCGTCGCGGGCCATAGCGAGCGTTGTGAGTGTTTGTGCTTGAACCCCTTGAGTCGAGTCGACCAAAAGCAAAGACCCCTCAACTGCCTTGAGTGCTCGTGAGACTTCGTATGAAAAATCAATATGACCAGGAGTGTCAATCAAGTTCAAAATGTATTTTGAGTTGTTTGTGGTTTGGGATTTGTTATTTGGTGCTTCCGAATGGCTTGGCGTCCAAGCCATTCGTACTGGTTGCATCTTTATCGTAATACCACGCTCACGCTCAAGCTCCATATTGTCTAAAACCTGATCTTTCATTTTTCGTGCTTCCACAGTATTAGTCACCTCAATCATACGGTCAGCCAATGTCGACTTCCCGTGGTCAATATGGGCAATGATTGTAAAATTACGTATATTGTTCATATGAAAAACATGTCCCAAACACCACTTCCCGTCCTGAGCTTGCCGAAGGATGATCAATATGCGCAATAATGGTGAAATTTCTAATATTTTCTAACATGTTTGTCCATACTAGCAGAAATTGGGTATAAAAAAACCCTGACAGCTCGGCGATGAATCGCTTTGCTATCAGAGTAGGTAGATGTCACATGTAACTCACTTACAGAATTGCTTAGTGAGCTCAGGGAAACTTGAGGTAAGGTTCCCACCTTGTATCTCAAATCTTTGCCGAGTGTGACCTTGTCGGCTCCTAGAGTTTAGATGCTCTAAATTGCTTGCTCGGGTCACTCTATTCCCGACCAATTGGCACAACTTGAGCTGATCCAAAAGGTTCTGCTTGCGAAACCCCTTTTATGTATTATCGTCTAACAGCCAACGTTAGAATACACTTTATGATATACCGAATCCATAATGATCTTTGAATCTGAACCATATGGTTGGATGTATTCGATCTATCTTTTGGCGATTTGGGAAGTTGAGACAATATTTCCGGGCGACAATTTGGAACATATTCCGCGTTCGCCAATATCAATGTCTCCACTTTTCCACCAGTCTCCATTTTCTTGATGTCAAATCTAAGGTCAGCGCTATGGCAATAACCTCGATTGTTCACCATCCAACTTTCAAACCACAGGGGTATGGACAGCATATTGTCATCACATGAAGAACTACCTTTGACCGACCTAGACTTCTGAAAACAAATGTCCAGCCGATTTCCATTCACGCACATCCAAATTCCGACGTGCTTGAAACTATACCCTATCACACTTCTATATTTCTGTCAAGCATTTTAGCTATATGTTTAGAATGTGATTTACACTAACAAAAATACCCATTATCTTCATGTATCTGGAAAAGGGGGTCAGACCCCCTTTTCAATATGTGCAATAATGGTGAAATTTCTAATATTTTCTAACATGCTTGTCCATACTAGCAGAAATTGGGTATAAAAAAACCCGTCGTTCCTGTGCCTTCTCGAGCCACACAGAAACGACGGAGGATAGAACCTAGATTCGCGTAGAGATGTAGTGCCTTTGAGAACACCCATTCCCTGAATCCTAAATAAATTGAGCGGGTTTCTAACGAGAGTAGCGAGCTCACAATCCACCATCATTCTATTTTGCCTGGTTCCAACTGACACTTCGCGGGATTGCATTCATGCCCAAACATAGCGTCCCACGGAGGTAGAAGCCACACTATACATTATAGAGCACCGCTGTCAACTACTCTACAGCTCCTCCTGCTCTGCACCAATAACTTTTGTCTTCCAGAATTTCTGTCGAACGGTTTGAAGAGATTCCTTGATTTCAGTACTACCCAACATTTTCAGAACAAGAAGCCCCGCTCCGATTCCCATAACCCCTGCCGAAAATCCTTGAAGAAAAATTCCAAACAATGTTTCAGTATTAAATACCATAGCAAACACAATTAGAAACCTGTGTGCAACAAATCCCATCACCACGGATGCGGATAGGCTTTGGAAAAAGGTTCTACCGAGTACTGAAGAGAATCTCTTGAAATCTCTTTGAAACAGAATCCAAAACAATACCAAATTAACAGTGAGTCCTAATGTGTAGGCAAGAGGAAGCATCAATATCACTGTTCCTTCTAGTCCCTCTACTTTCAAAAGAGACTCGAAGAAATATCGAACCATCAGATTACCTTCAAACCATTTCAATAGTCCAAACGCTAATACAACTGTTATTAACGATCCAGTTACATTTACAATCAAAGGTCTTACTGTTTTTCCTGCTGCATAATATCCACGCACAAATAGTAATACAAGACTTTGTGCAGTCAGTGACATAACAAACAGCGCAAGAGCCGCTGCAGTTAAACGAGTATCAGTCCAACCAAATTCTCCCGAACCAAGAATCACTCGCACGACCTGCGCTCGCAAAACAATAAACAAAACCATTGCTGGAATTGACCAGAAAATAATGTGTCTGGCTGCATTCGTGATTTGTTCGAAAAACAAAGTCTTCTCCCCTTTTGAAAACAGCCGGGCAAGTGTTGGAAAAGCTGCAACAGAATAGCTGACACCAATGATTGCAAGTGGTACTGACTGTAGATTCCAAGAGAAACTAAATATAGAAATAAGCCCAACACCAAGTCCTCCAGACAGCACGACGAGGACAAGCAGTACTAGGTGATGAGCAGACAATGTCAGAGTTCTTGGCAATGAGAGAAATACAACTTTTCCAAAATCAGTTAAGTTTATATCGAACTTAAATCGAGGCAAAAGTCCCTGCCCCCTGACATACGGAATATGTATCAACATCTGCAGGAGAGCGCCCAATGCAACACCTATACCAAGCCCTCCAATGCCCCACACTGGATAGAACCCAACTATTCCGACAATAATACCTACATTGTATAAAAGAGGCCCTACAGCAAATAACGTAAATCTTCGTTTGACCTGAGTGATACTTCCGAGAAGATTTGAAAATCCAAAGAAAATGGGTGACAACAGCAAAATACGCGTAATCAGAATTAAAGAGTCTCCATGTTCTGCAATCAAAGTTGGAAACAACCAAACAGACAATTTTGGAACAAACAAAAATACAACTGCACTAACCGATATAATGAGTATAGAAAATGCAGAAAATGTATTATCTATAAACTTTTTCAACGCCTGCTTATCATCCTCTAAACGCTCCGCGATAAATGGTATGAGGACAGATATTGAAACAATCGATGCAATAGATACAAAAATCAAATCAGGTACACGAAAAGCAGCATAATATACATCCATAATGCTGCTAGCTCCAAATATATGCGCGAACAACCTATCTCGAACAATTCCTAATATCTGAGATAGAAAAGCAAAGAAACCTAAAAGATACGCTGCTTCATGCAAACCTTTAATATCACGCGACAACAATCCAAGGATTCGTTTTACCATATTCTATCCTTCTGTTGTTGTTATCGTTTCATCAATTGGAAGAGTACTTTCGTCTACTGTAGCAGGTATTGGTTCTCTACCCTCTTTTAGATTTTTTAGGATATCACTAATTTGTTGATTTGTACTATTAGTCTTTGAAAGATTTGTGAACTGTTCTATTGCTTTATCTACCTTGCCTGTCTCATAGAGACTTAGTCCCAAGAAATATTGTGCGTTCGCATAATCCGAACTAATTTTTACAGCACGTTCGAAGGCTTTAACCGCTCCAACAAAATCATTATTGTTGTACTTCAATATACCTAGTTGAAAGAAGATACTTCTGTCATTGGGTGCAATTGCTGCAGCGTCCTCTGCAGCACGTATCGCAGCTCGTATATTTCCAGCTTCTGCCTCAATCTGTGATTGTAGAAAGATTGCCTCTGTATAGTTACTCTTCATTTCAAGAGCTCTCAATATATGCTTTCGTGCAGCAGTCATGTCTCCGTTCGACACCTCAAGACGAGCCTGGACAAGTGAAATCGAAGGGTTATTTGGTGCAGCCAATTCAGCCATACTATATGCATCTATGGCATTGTCATATGCACCGTCAACCTGCAGGGGCAATACCGCTTCGTACACACGTCCTAGCACAAGAAAGTTTTCATAGTTCCCGTCATTGATAGACACTGCATTTTTTGCACTGTCTATTGCGTTGGATAATGTCGTTTGAAATGTTGCGATTGCTTCATCTGTTGAGAGACTTGATTCTGACAACTGTACATTAAGTTTATTGATTTCAATCTCTGCCAATGACCGCGCATACAAATCACTTTTACTTGTTGCATATGCTTTCTTAATCAATCTCTCTCCTTCCACTAGATCGCTCAGAGTATTGACCGAATAAACCGCTTTTTGAAAGAAAACATTTGATACGTATTTTTGAGTTACATTATATCCAATTATTATTACAACTATTAACAATCCAAGTAATCCTGATATTGCAAAAAATCCAACTTTCGGTTTATCTGAAAATGTGAGCTCGTATTTTTTTATTAATCCATCTTGTGCAAGTGACGCCACAAACAATCCGGTTAAAATCATCGTCAACGAAATCATAACTACGGATGGATTGTAACGAACCGCAAAAATCCACAGATAGAGTGCTCCGATAAAAGATGAAATGCGTACATAGTAAGAAAACGTATCAGAAGTTTTTGTGAGAACTCCGCGTATTCCCGCTATAATAAACAGCAACAGAAACACACTCCAGGCTATGATACCCACCAAACCTGTTGTGGCAAAAACAGTGGGGAAAAATCCATTACCCATGACAAAGTCTGTATTCCAAAATATTGTTTGATTTACTTCAGGAGACTTGTGCAAGAGCCATTGCTCACGAAATGTATTGGGCCCTGAACCAAAAATTAGATTCTCGGATAATGAAGACTTTGCAACCTCGAGTGTTGCATTCCATGAAGGCCTCACTTCAACAAAGGAAGTGTTCAATGTGTTTGATAGAACAGTTCCCAAACTACCCTCTCCGAGGATAAATACTAGAGAAATAATAAAGACAACAATGGATATTCCAGATGTCTTTTTCGTTGATGGTAAATTACTACCATCTATATCCGTACGCTGTCTGTTGAACGTTATAAGATACACAAAGAACAAGAGAGTGAACCCAGCAATGATCGTCCATGCAACAGTGAAGTTTGTTACTGCTAAAAAGAATAGGGATATGAGTAGAACCAAATACAGTAGGAACTTAAAACTTTTCGACAAGGTTAGTATTTCAAGTGCAACAATCGAGAATATAGTAAACAATCCAAAATACACAGCCAAATCATACCAGGCACCAATCGGTGTCGAGGTCATAGAGGTCAACACCCCAAAGCTGAGGAAATCTCCACCAAATATTAATCGGAGTCCGTGATAGAGAGACGTTAAGAAAAAGGAAAGGAAAAGTGCACTATAGATATTAAAGGATCGTCTTTTTGTATTGAATAATGTCGTAGAAAGAAAGAACAATAAAAATAAGATCAGTGTGAAAATCGCTGTTGTAATTTCTGCACCACTACCAATCATCGAAAGCCATACTGTTTTAGAAAGTACAGCAGACAAAAATGTTGCCACGACGACACCAATTCCACTCATCATTAAAGGAGTATTAGAGAATGACAGTTTCGAAGATTTGAGAGTACTAAACAACCACAATACAACAGATAGAATCACCGCAATGATGACAAAGAAAACTTTTGAAAACTGAGTTGAGAAATATGTTACTGGTACAAAGAATATAGGAAGTAAAAATACAAGGATCACAATTATCCATGAAGCAGCATCTGCAATTTTTGAAGGTGGTCCATCTGTAACACCCGGTGTATTATTCATAAACAGTTAATTAGCTAGTCTTCCTATTCTAAGCCAGCAGAGCGGTTTAATCAATTTGTGGACAATTATATTGACATATAATCGTGTGGGTGTACTATGACTTTTATCGTTCTCGTTAGCTAAGGCACGAAAGCCACGGCAGGAAAAGATGGGGCGATGATTAACTGAACACAAGGTATGGCTTCGTACCAAGTAAAGTTAGTGCCCGGTTAGTTAGGATAACCCTTAGAAAGCCGGCTTTAGTTCAATACAAAAAACAAGAAAAAGCACGGTGTCACCAGCACCCGGCATCCCACAATGGGGATAGCCACCCACGAAACCGCACAGCATCACTAAGATCATTGGGGATTACGGAATCCTTCAATAGACTTATATGTATGTGCGGTTTTATTATTGCCAAATTTCATTGCTTTTTTCTATTTTTATGCTATAATACTGATAGTATTGTGTTGGATAGTTGCGTCCGCCAGCTGGCGGATGAGGAAAGTCCGAACACGTACTTCGACGAGGCCTTCGACTGAGCTCAGCCGAATGTCCTCAGTACTAGTTACAAAGCAGTCAAAGTAGGACGGTAGCGGGTAATTCCCGTCTGGAGTGATCCACGAGGTGCGAGCAGTGACGCCCGAGTCGAAAGACAGAGGCATCCCCAATTATATTTATTGCGGATGAACCTTCATATAAGCTTGAGTGGGCCTGAGGGCCTGTCCTGAGCGAAGTCGAAGGATGAAACGGCTAAATCCTTACCTACGTGCAAAGTCGTGTCCGTCGCAAGACGGAAGTGCCGCTTGAGGTGTTTGGTAACAAACATCCTAGATAAATAACTATCGCTGATCTTGTCTGCCGTAGGCAGTTACAGAATAAAACCCTTCATCGCTCATTTCATGAGCTCTGCCGGGTACTCAATTTTGTAACCACCTACGGTGGACAAAATTGGTACAAAATTCGGCTTATAGACACAATACTATTTACATGAGAAAACCCGCCTCACGGCGGGTTTTTTCTATGTCTCGTCTATCTAGGTTATATCCAAATAAATAGGGGGGTTAGTCAGACTAACCTCTCCCTATTTGTATAATCAAAACAAACGGCTCAACTTATGTAAAGTTGAGCCGTTTGCTGTTCTACTATATTCTCCTAAATACTAA
>NVTD01000024.1 GCA_002401445.1 Candidatus Wolfebacteria bacterium
TAAATTCATTAAAGAAAATAATATAAATAATAAAAAAACTTATTGGAGTTTAGTAATGAATAATAGACTTAATAATTTCCCCAGAAATCCGGAGAATCACTATGTTAATTTTAATTGGTAATAAATAAATAATTATGAAAAAACAATCTAAAACAAAGAAAGTAAAAACACCAAAATCACTTTACCGCTGGTCGGGAGGAAAAAGTCGCGCACAAAAGTTCATTGAGCCATTTATGAATATTGAACATGGAGATTTTAGAGAAATGTTTCTTGGAGGGGGTAGTACATTCCTATATAAAGATAAATCCAGTAAAAATTGGTTGAATGATCTTGATCCCATCATATATGATGGATTCACTGCAATACAACAAGATCCTGAGGGACTAATAGAATTAATGAAAGAGTATACCCCGCCAACCACTGAGAGGTATCATTATGTGAAGGATACTGAAGAGGGAGATATGACATGGAAAGGATTTAGGGCTATATATTTAAACAGGACATCATTCAACGGAATGATTAAATGTGGACCTATAGGTGGTCGTAAACCTGAGGGTAAAAAGTGGCAAGTCGATGCTTGTTGGAAGAACCCTGATAACCTAATACAGAGGGTTAGAGAGAATCATGAAAAATTAAAAGATGTTAAAATTAGTTCGGTAGATTTTGAAGAGTTAATAACAGAACCTGGAGATAATGTTCTTTTATTTGTTGATCCACCATACCCAGAAAAAAATAATCTTTATAATGTTGGGATGTCAGATGAAGACCATTTAAGGTTAAGAGACTTATTAAGTAAAACAGAACATAATTTTCTTTTAACATATAATGATGGAGAAGAAGTAAGAGAAATGTATAAAGATGAAGATAAATTCATAATACTAGAGAAATCCTGGACATATTCAATGATGTCTCAGAGTAAGTCAGGATGTCGCGTAGGAGAAGAGTTATTTATCATAAACAAAGATTTCCCAATTGATTTAACAGAACATTTAAGACAAGATGAAACCATTGATGAACAGATTGATGAAGTAGTGGAAGAAAAAAATAATAAATCACATAAAGAAGAGGAATTACCAGAACTAAAAGATTATGAAATAAGGAAAAACATGTCTTCTGATGAGGTTTTACTTGAAAGATATATAAAGAAAATTAATCAAGAAATATCTGATGATATAACAGAACAAGAAGTTATCGAGAGATCATTAAAATCTGAAGAAGATATAAAAAATGGTAATATTAAATCATTAGATGAATTAAAAAAAGACATAAAAGACAAGGACTATTCACCAGATAATTCCATATAAAATGGGAATAATAGAATAATGGAACTATTTATATAATATGAATTTAACCTGTAAATTATTTGGCCATAAGTGGGATAAGAAAGATAAATATAGACAACCTTGTAAAAGAAAAGATTGTTATGTTTGGAGAAGTCTAATGATAGATAGAATTGCATACTATACATGGTCAGGTAAATTAGAATGGATAGTATTTAATGAATTAGATAAGATATGAAAAAGAAAAACAATAGTAACGAACACCCAATGATAAGGAAAATAGTAGATTTATCATATGAAAATGAAGAATACCTTGGAGAATTAGATACATTTAGAATAGATTATTGTAATTATGTCAATATTTGGAAATCTGAGAAGTATAATGAAGATATAACTAGTATTAGTCATGGTACTTATCTTTATTTTGAAGATATAATGTGTGATCACGGACATGTTATGATTGATGGACTTGGTAGAATAGATAATAGATATTATCATGATAATTTAAATGATTGTCTAAATGAGTTATATGAAAAACTTAAACTTGAGATTAAAATCCAAAAAATTAGAATTGATAAGGAATATGATGATTATGGACATAATCATGATCATGAAGAACATAATGTTGATGATAAGGGTGAGGTAGATGATACCGTTGTTAAAGAACAATTGGAATTACAATTGAAATATCATATTAAACATGAGGAGTATGAGAAAGCAGAGGATCTTAAGAAGGAGATAAAGAAAATTGATAGAAGAATTAAGAAATCTCTTAAGAAGGATACAGAAAATGTTACAACTAAGAAGAAAACTACAAAGAAATCTTCTAGTAAAAAGAAGAAATGAGAAATAGAAAAATAGAGATCACAGATGATGAACTTAATTTTAAAATTGATATTATTGGAGAAACCAGACAATTAGAAATATATTTTAATGAGAAGAACATAGAACTTCGTTCACACATTAAAAGTTTATCAGAAGAAAGATTAAATATAATAATTGATTATTATATTCCTATTGATAGTAATGTAGAATTATCTTATGGGGACTTTAAAGATAAATGGATTGAAGTATAGTTTACTTTCTCTAATATTATAGTTATTTTTAAGTTATGAAAACAATAGATAGGAATACAACACCAGGGTATAAGTATTTATTTCGAGTTGTGGAAAGTACATTTTCAGATGAAAGAGAACCAGAATACTATCCTCAGGTAAAAACTAAAGAAATGGCAGTAGAGGATTGGTTATATGTTAATAGTAATAAGACATATTTAACATATCAAGACGCATATGAAGAAAATAAAGAAAGGATAAAAGAAAACGCTAAAAAGAGACTAGAGAAAAATCCAGACTATTATAAATTATATAAGAGAAATAGAAGAAAAACTGATCATTTATATAGATTAAAACAGACTATTAGTAATATGGTAAGAAGGGTATTAAAGTTAATAGGAACTGAAAAAGAAAAAGATTCGGTTGATTATGTTACATATACTCCAGAACAATTAAAATTAAGAATGGATGTGAATTTTACAGACGGTATGAGTCATGATAATTATCCTGAATGGGAAATAGATCACACAATACCCATAGACCATTTCATAAAGAAAGGAGTCACAGATCCAAAAATCATAAATGCATTATGTAACCTAAGACCAAGATGGAAAACAACAAGGGTTATAAATGGAGTTACGTATATTGGAAACTCAAACAAATCAAATAAATTAGATTATGGAAAAAAATAAAATAATTGGAATATCAATAGATGGAATCATTAGAGACAATATTACACAGATTGCTAAAATATATAGAGAAGAAACAGGTAATAAACCTAATTTACCTTTAAAGGATTATAATCTAATAGAAATGTTTCCATTTGATTCTATGGATCAATTAAATGAATTTCTTTACATTACCTGTCCTTTAGAAACTGCAGGTCATGCAAAAGAAATTAATCTAAGTTCTATGAATGATGTTAACATTCTTTGTGATAAATCAAGAAAACAAAATTGTAAGATAAAGATAATATCAAAAGAATTGGGAAAATCTAAATCCGCAACCCTATTCTTTTTAAGTAAGATAGTTTGTCAAGTAGATGAAATTATATTTGTTACTAGTGAAGAAGATAAATGGAATCATTGTGATATCTTATTAGATGTTAATCCCTTAACATTAAAGAGTAAACCAGATGGTAAAACAAGTATTAAACTAGAAACAGAATATAATGAAGACATTACTTCTGATTATACAATTAAATCAGTAAAAGAACTTTTAGATGAGAAATTTCTAGAAGAAGTAATTAATCATGAATTTGTTTCATATGAAGAGATAAAATGACATTACAAGAAGCTAAAGATAAATCAAAATTAATGACTGGAAGATTCAGGCGCGATATCACAGAACATATTATTTTAGATGGTCAAGGTGAATATATAAGAATATCTGAATTTACACTTGATATATGGAAAAGAAAAGGTAAAAAGATTTATGCATCTTATAGAAATGGGAAACAAATAAAATGAAAGTAACAGGAACTAATTTATATCAACCAATAAATCCAGTAGACACTAGTAGACCACCTAAGGATACTGGGACAGGATCATCAAACCATATTTGTTATACTGTTTTAATCAAAAATGAAGAAATTAACTAACATAAAATTAGGAAAATTAGATATTAAATATGCTAAAAAAGTATGGGATGATACCTATGACTATAATTGGAAAAGTTCTGTAATATCTTGGATGGATGAATCAATATCAAGAAGTATTTACCATAATAATAAAGTAATCGGTGTTTATGTATTAGGTGATGGAACAATAAATGAATTTGTTGGTTATTGTGGAGATGAATCAATGCCAAAACCTTGGGTAGATAACAAATGTATACTTTCTGATGATATAAAACAATATGAAAATAAAAAAGGAATACATGGATTACATATTTATGTTGATAAAGAATATAGGGGAAAAGGTATTGGTAGAAAGTTAATGGAATACTCAGAATCACTGGGAGATTATACTTGGGGTCAGCAAGGAGTTGAATTAAATAATTTACACCATTGGAAAAAAAGAAGAACCCATATCGGTGAATTTTATAAGAATGATAAGTTAATGGGACACATTACAATAACCAAATTAAAATAAGTTACTCTTCCTGTTAAAAATTACTTTCCACATATTTATATTTTTGTAAAGTACTCATTATCTTATTAATATAACTCAAATACTACGGAACAAATTCCGTAGGTTGTAATGGAATTGGACTGGAAGTCCAATGACCATTATGACTGTCTAAAGACAGTGGTTTTAGACCTATATCTGGGACAATAAACTTGATGTTCAATTATTCGTTTTAATTCTTGTTCAGTTAATTTTATTACTTTCTTTTTCATTATTTTAATCTACTATGTTATAATCTCCTATTTTAGTTATTTTACCCCCCAGAAAATCCATAAAATTTTTGGCATCATTTAACTCGTCATCAGTGAATATATAAAATCCTACATCATTAGATCTGTTATTAGTGGTATAAACACCTATTGAATTCTCTTGACTAGGTGGCTCATATTCTATATTCATTAAACCATATTCATTTGTAAGTTCATATTTATCATTTAGATAATCAACTAATGCAATTGCTTTAGGGTCATTAAATATATCATATTGTTCTTCATTTATCACATTCTCAATCAATTCTTTTAATTCACTCTCAGTTAATCTTATTACCTTCTTACCATGAGAATTAATAGATTCTCTCATAAATTCATTATGTGTTGTATCAATTCCACTAGGTTGTGTTGGCTTAGCGTTTTTATCTTTTGTGTGTGCTTTCTTAAACCTATTCATCATACCAGAATTCATCTGGTTTTTCTTAATATCATGAACATCAGATCTGGAATTCCTTAATTGATTATTAACCCACGTCTCCACACTACTTCCATAATCAGATATACCATTATCAATGTCACTCTTCATCTTTTTAAGTAGAGAATAACTTATTTTACCATTTGATACCAAATTATTGGATCGTCTCGATCCCTGTTTTTGTAGAATGGATACTATATTATTAGGAACTATATATTCTTTCCCATAGAGTGAACTATTCATTTTATTTTAGTGTCATTTTCCGGAACAACACCTTGAACAAGGGTTGCCAGTCATGTATCTTTTAATTTCTATATATTCTGTCATATTTATTTGTTTTATTTATACTGTATTTCCTACTGTTATGCCTTTAATTCGGTTAATTAAAGTCTTCTTTATCTGAGGAGATAGATCATCAATATCAAATGAATTTATTATCTCTAATAGTATTGTAGAACCATATTCTTCTATATTGTCCTCACGATCTTTCATTCTATCAGTCAGGACAGTTGTATACTTGCTAAGAATAGGATGATTCTGTTTGAAATCTTCAAAGGTGGGTATTGTTGTTGGTGTGGCAAATCCTTCTTGTTCATTTCTACGTTTTTTCATTATATTTTCGATCATACCTAATACCTTTTCTTCTGAGATAGAAGTTTCTTCCTCTTCTATGTTATCTTCATTTATAGATAAACCTGGATCTTGGTAGTATTCCCCCCCATACCCATGCTTCTTATTCCAGGACCAATTTTGTGTTGTTGCCTGTATCTTGTTATCTAAAGTCTTTGCTGATCTAACGTTACTTAAATTGTGTGATTCGTCATCGCCACTCACAAGTGACAAAGTATCGTCCACTAACTCTGTTATACTTTTTTTTAGCCTAAGTTTCTTCATATATTTAAAGTTTCTTTATAAATAGTTTGTTTTTTAAAGAAATTATACTTATATTTGTTTTTAAATATAATTTTGTAATTATGACAGAAGAATGTAAGAAAGAAATAGAGGAATATGTGGTATCCAGAGGATGGATAGAGGAGGAATATGGTTGTCTATTTATTGGTGATTCCATAAATGACAGATATTTTTATATGTCAAAAAAAGGTGAAGAACGTCGAATGGGTGCCACATTAACTGGTGGTGAATTTGATCGTTATCTATTAAACTATATTAGTCCCATTTTAAATAAACATAAAATAACAATTGTTTCTATTAGTCATGAAACTTATAAATCTACTGATTGGAAATTTGATAATATAGATTTTGCAGAATGATTATATATAGAGTAGTGTGTAAAAAAGAAAGAGATATGTTAATTAAGAATCAATCTTTGGGTTTTTCATTCCTTAAGAAGAAAAAGTGGTTCTCAAGTAATTTAACTTGGTTAAAGGAGAGGGTTCAAGATGGTAAATTTAATAATTCTAAATTTGTAGAGGATAGATATGAGTATTTATTAGAATTTGATATTGATAAGAAATATCTATCTGAGTTTTCTAAAATTGGTTATAAAGAGATGATGTTAAATGTTCGTAATAGTAATTTTAAAATTAATTCAATAAAAGAAATATAATGACTGAAGAGTGTAAACAAGAAATAAAGGATTATATTGATTCTAAGGGATTTTCATATAATAGAAATAGTAATGTTAAATTTTATGGTAGCGGAATTCATAGAGGTTATTATATAGATTCTGAAGAAGGGAAAAATAGAAAATTTAGTGGATTTTCATATGACGGTGGAGACCATCAATGGGAAAGTCTGGATAAATATTTTTTAGAATTTATTGGTCATATATTGAGAAAACATGATATAACTGAGGTTAATCTTTCTTATGATATTTATGAATCTAATAATTGGAAGTTTGGTAGTATAGAATGGGCTGGAAAACTTTAAACTTTCAATTCTTCCATTTCTACCAAAGAACCAGAGATGACCTCTGATAGATTCCATATCTCTTTATCATTCATGAATTTGTGATTAATAACAAAATCCCCTTCCTTATAGTCATCATGAAATGACTTTACCTCAACTCCCTGAGATTTAAACTTTTCTTTTAATTTATTAATAATTTCTTTATTCTTGTGAATATCTAACTTTACTAAACTATCATCTATTGAAAAACCATCAAATATTTCATTCGGATCTTTCCCGACTTTATTCCAAAAGGTTATTTCCTCAAAAGATAAAAACATAACCTCTTCTATTGTATCCTCAGTCTCCATAATGAGTTCCATTTGTCTTGATGTATAATATTGTCTATCTTTAGGGTTTTTGACTAATATTGTATCTCTTACATCTGATTTAAATACACATAATAAAGGTTTTATTCTTTTATTAAAGATACTTAGGTATCTGGGTGCATTATAATACCCTAATTCATTTGGATTTGTTTCTATGTCAACTAAAGAACAATTTCCAACATCTGAATGTGAGATCATTTTTCCAGTATTTATATAGTAAATTGTTTCGCCTAAACTTTTTTCAATACCAGATTCCTTAAGTAATTCCATATGTGCCATCTTAGGTAATGGTTTTCCATTTATATTTGTCTTCCCTTCTCTTGCAATATATTCTCTATTAGTTAGTTTAACTTTCGATTTGTTTGCCATATGAGATAAAGGTAATTCTCTGTTAAATATTTTTTCTACATATTGGTAATAGTATTCTATAAATTCTTTAGGTTTATTATTTAATATTAATTTTACTCCTTTGTTTATGAAATTCTCCAAATAGGTCTGTAGTTTTTTAGATTTTAAAGTATTACCAGTTATTTTAGCTTTACCTTTATAGGTTAAATTAACGTAATTTTTTCTTGCCATATTAATACTTGCCTTCCATTCATCATCAACGTCAAGTCCCATTACTCCTTTCATATGAATATCATTAAACTCTGCAACAACTGCATCAACTCCATAATAATGTTTATTTTTTTCTACTAAACTATTAATGCCAAGACCAATATAATGATGTTTATCAACATCTTTAGGTGCTGACATATTAACTCCATCGGTATCTAAAATAATGCTAGTAAAACCTAGATTTTCAAAGTATTTAATCATCAATCTAATATATAGCCTACCAGTACAAGTTATTTCTTCTCCTAGGTCCAAATCTGCCCAAGGAAATACTTCTGGTGCACTTAAAGAACCAAAAAATCCATTATTCAAAATTTTAATTGGTAATTGTCTAACATCATAATAAGTTGATGATTCCTTATCCGTTTTTTCATATTTCTTAGTTAATTTCTTATATTTATTTCTTGTATCGTAAAAATATATTAATATTCTTCTCATTACATGGTCAATATCACATGGTGGAAATGTGTTATGTTCAATCATTATAGAGGGGTATAATGATGCATAATCTAATTTGAATATCCTTTGTCCAAAACCTTTCTTAAATACTCTGGTTAATCCTCCTACAAAGTTTCTCTTCTTATCATGATTAGGAATTGATATTCTTTGTTCATATGAATACGCCATCATTAATAATTTCCATGTTACTGCAGTACCCATAGTTGATACCCTTGAAAAACCAGTTGGTATTAGAGAAGCTAAAAGAAATGATGATTGATTATACACTTCATCAACTTGTTCTGTTTCCCAAAGGTCATCTAATAGATATTGATTGATTATCTCCTTCCCAGTTATTGTATCTTCTGTGGGTGATACGTATTCATTGTCTTTTATTATAGTGTAATCGTTTGTTGTCCTATCTATTCTATAATTTTTATTATCTCGATAAATTTCATATATCTTAGAACCTTCAACATACATTCGATCTTTCTTATTCTTTTCTGCAAATTTTGTTATATATTTCAAACCCCAGGATTTAATATCAGAATTAATTGCCATTGCTCTTCTTACTGCATGTGCAATATCCATAACATTATATCCATACATTATAGTTTGTTCATATTCCTCAGTATCACTTGCCATCTTTAAATAAGATTTCTTTCTTCTGATTGGTCCACCTTGTGATGTTGGATATTTAGCATATTTTAATGGTGAACCTAGTAGTTTGGCTCTTTCTATTATAAAATGAAAATCAAAGTTCTCTGAGTTATGCCCACAAACAATAGATGGTTTTAGTTGGTCTATTACTCTAAAGAATAGTTCTATCCCTTCTAATTCTGATTCTGGGGTATCATCTATTTCAATTACGTGTTGAAATCCTCTATTATCTTTAATTCCTATTAAAAATATCTTACTATCATAAGGTGATAGTCCAGTTGTTTCAATATCAAAATATAGTTTATGAATATCTTTGTAATTCTCAAATCCCTTAAATAGTCTTTTTCCTGTTTGTATTAAAAATTGTTCTTGTGGAGAATTTAATTGAAAAATATCTTTTCTATCCCAAGGATCAACCCCTGCACCTTTAAAAAACTGTGTTAATGAATTTACTGAAATATCACTAGTAACCAAATATTTAAACCCTGAATCTAATCTAAGGTTTCCATCTGTTCTTAATTTCTCTATCTTTATCTTATATTTCTTTATCATCTCATCTCTTTGAGAGGAGTTTTGATAGAGTTGTATCTTGTGGTCTTTCAAATCTTTCATGAAAAGATATGGGGTGAATCTGTGGTCTTCTTGTCTTTTACCCTTAACTGGATCGTCCAAAAACAACTTTACCTTATTAGAATGATAATTCCCCTCAATGGAGGTTATGTATTTTTGGTCTGATCGTCCTTCCAGAAATATTTGTATGGGTTCTTGATTTGACATGTCACAAGAATAATAAAAATAAAAATAAAAGTAAATAAAATTTGGATATTAAAAATATTTGTATTACCTTTGTACAAAATTAAGATTTAAAACTCATCTTGTTTGGGGAATCATGGTAACAGGTTCGAATCCTGACCGTATATTAATTTATATGAGTGAACAAGGATTAATTTTTATAAAAACTAAAAATTAGAAATTAGAAATTAGAAATTATGAAGAAATTATCATCACTCGAAATTATACAAAAAATATCTGTTCATCCCAATGCAGATAAACTAGAACTATCAACTGTTCTTGGTTTCCAATGTATTATACCAAAAGATCAATATAAAGAAGGGGATAAAATCATATTTATTCAACCAGATACTATTTTACCTGATTCAAAGTGGTGTGAAACTTATAAAAAATACTCACCAAAGAGAGTTAAATGTGTAAAATTAAGAAATGAATGGTCTGAAGGTATTATTGTTCCTCTTGATTTAGTTAATCATTTATTATCCTCTAATTTAGTTGTGGGTGAGGATTATTCAAAGGAATTAGGTGTTATCAAATATGATCCACCTGTACCTCAGGATTTACAATCAAAGGGGTATTTACCATTAGGTTTAGGTAAGACCGATGAGGAACGTTTTGAAAATCTGGAAGATAAAATTCCATTCGGTGCGATTGTTGATGTCACACTTAAAATAGATGGTCAATCTTGTACTTATTACTATGATTTTGATAAAAAGAGTTTTGGGGTTTGTGGAAGGAATCTGGAAATAATAGAGGACTCTGTGAATAACTATACACTTCATATTCCAAAAATAAAAGATAAGTTAATTGAATTTTGTGAAAGTCTTGAGGTGAGTCTTGCAATCAGAGGTGAATCCTATGGTCAGGGAATTCAAAAGGGGGATCATAATCCCTATTCAAAATTAAGTAAATCATTTGCATGTTTTTCTGTTTATAACCTTAAGGAAAGAAAATATGAACATAAGGGTAGTAAGTTTTACTATATTAATGTTTGTGAAGAACTGGGGCTTGAGACTGTTCCTATTATTGAGGAAGGTGTTGTTTTAACAAAGGAATTAATAGAGAAATATTCAACTGGTCTTAAAAAGATTGATGGTCAATCATTTGAAGGTATCGTCATTAAACATAGTAATGGTTCATTTAAAGTGATTAATAAGTACTATGATTCATTCAAACCATAAGACATTAAAGATTTTATAGATGACCAACAACAATAAGGAGAAATGAAATGAAAAAAATATTCATCGTTGTAGCAATAATAGCTGCCTTAATAGG
>NVTD01000025.1 GCA_002401445.1 Candidatus Wolfebacteria bacterium
GACCTATATCTGGGACAATAAAATAAATATTAAAAAATACTTGTTTATTAAAAATATTATTTTTACCTTTGTATGAAATTAAAATATTAATAACTAAATAACTAAAAAATTATGAATTGGTACGACGAAGAAATATTTGGAGAAGACAATGGTTCATCATTCGGTGACAGGGGTTCTTCCACTAAAGGAAATAAGGGAACATCTTTTTGGGGTAAAAATCTATTTGATTGGTCTGGAAAGGGTGACAATATTATAGATAAGGTCAAACTTCTTACTTCAGTGAAGAATTTTGTAAAGATCCTTACAGGTAAAGACATCCCAGTAAAATATTCAACTGATAGTGATCAAAGTTTTACTGATGGTAAAACCATTAGTATATCAGGCAACGTATCAGACGAATACGATCCAACAATTGGACTTGCCTTACATGAGGCATCTCACATTGTACTAAGTGATTTTCCAATGGTAAGGGATCTTATTGAAAATCCAAGTGTAATATTGGATAAGAAATACGTAAAACATACAGGATTAATGAAGAGTTTATGGAATTGGGTAGAGGATAGACGAATTGATTCTTGGCAATATGAGAATTCTCCTGGTTATAAAATCTATTATCAAGAGATGTATAAGAAATACTTTGAATCTGAGGGAATAAATAAAGTTTTAGATTCAGGGGTACTACATGGTAAAGAAAATGTGGAGAATTATATGACACATATAATTAACTTTACAAATCCTAAAGTAACTCTAGATGAACTAAAAGGTCTTAAAGAGATATATGAAGAATTAGATATAAAAGATATTGATAGACTAAAGAGTTCAAAAGATTCACTTGACCTTTCTTGTAAAATATTTGACATAATTGAAAAATATGTAACCCCAGAAGAAATGAGAAAGGCTGAAGGGGACGCACAAGGAGACCCATCAGAAGGTGATGATGGAGATGCAGAAGAATACGATGGTCCAATCAGTGGATTGAAACCTGGTTCTGGTAAAGGTGGAAAACCAGTAAAGTTGGGACCTAACGCAAAGAAAGAATTAGAAGAATTATTGAAAAAACAAAAGAACTTTCTTAAGGGGGAAACTGGAAAAGAAAAAGTTGATGAAGAAACCAATAGTAAAGTCAATGCACTTATTGAATCTGAAACAGAAGAAGTGGGTGTTTCAGAAAAACACTCCGATGATGAGGGTGAACCAGATTTTAAAGTTATTACAGTTAACAAGGTCACTAAATCAACTATTAATTCAGGAATCTATTCAGTCCTCAACACCTATGGTGAGAATCAGACAGAGGATGTTAAAAGAGGTTTAGTTCTGGGCACTCAATTAGGTAAGAGACTACAAACCAGACAAGAAGAGAGAACTCTTCACACTCCAAGATTGACCACTGGAAAAATAGATAAAAGAAGGTTATCATCTTGTGGATATGGTGACGAACATATTTTCTTTACTAATAGTGTAGATAAATATGGAGATATTTCAGTCCATATGTCTTTAGATTTAAGTGGTTCGATGCACGGAGCTAAATGGACAAATACGATGATTTCCGCTATATCTATTGCTAAGGCAGCATCAATGACTAAAGGAATCCGAGTACAAATATCTTTGAGATATTCAGATTGTATTTCTGGTCATAAGGAACAGGCTATCGTAATTAACTTCTATGATAGTTTACATGATAAACCAAATAAACTAAAATGGTTTAAATATGTTAGTCCTGCAGGTTGTACACCAGAAGGATTATGTTTTGAGGCATTAATGAAGAAAATCATGTCACCACTTCTTAATAAGAATTCATTATTTATTAATTATTCAGATGGATACCCTGGAATGGATGGTTTAGGTCACGACCAAGGTATTAGAATGACAAAAAAGGCAGTGGATAAAATAAGGAAATCCGGAGTTGAGGTATTATCATTCTTTATCTCAAGGGGTGGTAATGATGATATTGAGGAGTTTAAACAAATGTACGGTAAGAATTCGTCATCAATAGATGTCACTCAATTATCCCCACTTGCAAGAGAACTTAATAAGAAGTTCTTGGTAATGGGTAAAATGTAAAAATAAATATTAAAAAATACTTGTTTATTAAAAATATTATTTTTACCTTTGTACAAATTAAAATATTAATAATTAAATTAGGYTTCTAACTATTAAAATTRAAAATTATGAAAGAAAAAAACAAAACAGTTTCAGAAGACAAAGAAATTGAACTAACCAATGGAATGTTGATTGTAGTTGAACAACGAGGTGTAGTTATTAAGGCTACGGTTAAATCCAATGGTGATGTAGTCACTAGTAAAGTCCCTCTGAATATTAGAAAAAAGGCATTAAACCAAGGGAAGGAAATACTACATAATAATGGGGATTTCAAGGTTGTTGAGAAGGGATTTGTTCCAAAAGTTCCGGAAAACCTGGTAATGGACATGGCGTTTGTTCATAGTTCTTACCAGTACAAACCAAAGGATTTAATCATTAATGAATTAAAATGGAAATACCTTATGAGGAACATATATAGGGGAAAAAACATTCTTCTTACTGGTATGTCCGGATCAGGGAAAACGAAATCTGCATTTTCTGCAGCAAATACTTTGAATAGGTGTTTTTTCTATATCAATCTTGGTGCTACACAAGATCCACGTGCAACCCTTATTGGTAATACTCATTATAGTAAGGAAAAAGGTACTTACTTTTCACCTAGTAAATTTGTTGAGGCAATACAAACAGAGGATGCTGTAATATTATTGGATGAGTTGTCAAGGGCACATCCAGAAGCTTGGAATATTCTTATGACTATACTCGATGAGGATCAAAGATACCTTCGTTTAGATGAATCTGAGGGTCAACGAGAGATTAAAGTGGCTAAAGGTGTATCTTTCATCGCAACAGCAAATGTTGGATCTGAGTACACTTCTACAAGGGTATTTGATAGGGCATTATCTGATCGTTTTAAAACAGTAGAGATGGATCTTCTGACCGAAGATGAAGAGGTTGAACTATTGACAATGTTGTATCCAGATGTTGACACTAAAACCATTAAGGCGATAGCAAAGATTGCAGATGAAACAAGGAAAAACATTCAACTAGAATCACCAGATTTTAGTACTTGTGTTTCAACAAGAATGACTGTTGAGATTGGAGAAATTGTAAAAGATGGATTCAAATTAACTGAGGCAATGGAAGTATGTGTTCTACCATTCTATGATAACACTGGTGGGGCTGCTTCAGAACGTCACTTTGTCAAACAACTTATTCAAAAGAGTATCCCTGTTGACGAGGATGATAAGGACTTAATGAACGCAAAGAAAGAAGAGGAAACAGATGGTAAGATCTCTAGTGATAACCCTTTCCAATAGTAGTTTTTAGTTAGTAATAGTTCCGGTCGAAGGGTTTAGTTGTCTACTATAGATGATTAGACCCTTTTTCTTTGGTTATCTATTGACTTAATCAATGAAATTGTTTATATTTGTTATTATGACTGAAGAGTGTAAAAAAGAAATATTGGAATACGTTGAATCCCAAGGGTGGTTTGATAATACTGACATTATAGACATCTCCATAAACTTTTTAGACCCCTCATATTTTTATCAATCTAAAAAAGGAAGAGGAAGATCTGATAGAATATTACATGTATGGTCAAGTGATTATGAAAAGATGGATAAATATCTTTTAGAATTCATAGGTCATATATTAAAAAAACACAATATAAAGAAAATGACAGTACATGGTGACTATCAATCAAATGATTGGACATTTAATACAATAAAAAAAATATAATTATGAGTTATAAAATAGAAATGACAGGTTCACCTAAGAAACATGGTTTTTTAACCAAACAAGAGTTCTTGGATAAATGTAATACTTATTGTAAAGTAACTATAGGGAAATTTAGTCTTAAGAACGGTAACGTGAATTATTTAATTACAGATGATATTAATTCTAATACTCAAAAGATGAAAAATGCCAAAAGATGGACTGTTAAAATATCAGATTATAGTGACTTCATTGGTTTATTAAAACATAGAGTTAATACTGATCCATTAAAAGAAGTTAAGAAAGATATTCATAAATATTTAAATTATAATGGGTATGATATTGAATATGATGAACTATATAAAGAAAATGAATATAATCCCATAGATATTGATTTATTTAATATATGCAAGACATCTAAAGGAGAGGATAATCAATTATTAGATGACTGGGAGGATGGAAATAGGGATAAATATTTCCTAGAATATATTGGTTCAATATTGAGAAAGAATAATATAAAAGAAATACTATTAGATGGTACGGATGAGTACAATTCCACCAAATGGACGTTTGACACAATAGATAATTAAATGCAAAAGAATATAAAAGTATCAGATACTATACATGAAGATCTAAAGGAGTGGTGTGAACATAAGGAAATAAAGATTGTTGATATTATTGATAAGATAATAAATACTGGTCTAATGACCGAAAAGTATGGACTGTCATTTTTTCAGAGTATAATTGAAAAAGAAGGTTATGTTTCCACAGAAAAACAATCTAAAAGAGAAGAAGAATTAAAAAAAGAGTTTTTTGAAAAGGGATTAGTCCAAGGTTATGAAAAAGGTAAGGTTGAAGGATTCAAAGAATCCCAAAACATACAAAAGAAATCCAAAGATTTAAAAGACCAAAAAGATAAGAAAGAACAAGAAGAATGGAATGAAAAACCTGAAAAATCAAAAGATACTAAAGAGAAGTTAATAGAGGGTGTCCCACATATTGAGATACCACAATATGATCCAGAGGATATCTATGGTGAGAGTAAAAATACTAGATTTATTAGATTAGAACAAAAAAGGAATAAATAATAAATGGAAATTTATGAAGTAACAAAGGATCAATATGATCATATAGTTAAATACTATAGTGGTAGAGTGTTTCATAAAAAGAAAGATGGTAAATATCTTATTAAAACATATCCTGGAACAAAAAAACGAATTGAGAAGTCACTAAATGTAGAATTAATATTGGGTTCAGATGAGTAAAGATTACTATAAAATATTAGGAGTTTCCAAAGATGCAACAACAAATGATATAAAAAGTGCATTTAAGAAACTTGCAATTAAGTACCACCCAGATAAAGGTGGTGATGAAGAGAAATTTAAGGAAATTAATACAGCGAAAGAGATATTATCTAACAAAGAAAAAAGAGAACAATATGATAGATTTGGATCTGATGGTCCAAGAATGGGTAATCATGGTGGACAATCACCATTTGATGATATGTTCTCTCAGTTTGGAGATTTCTTCGGGAGTGGTTTTAAAAGAGAACCAAGACACAGACAAAGATCAAATATAGGGTCTAATATCAGAATAAGAGTTAAACTAAATTTATTAGAAATTCTAGAAGGGGTTACTAAGAAGATAAAGATAAAAAAACATGTTGGATGTAAAAGTTGTAATGATACTGGAGGAATGAATACACAAAATTGTCAACATTGTAGTGGTACTGGTGAGGTTATTACTGTAAAACACACTGTATTAGGCGCAATGCAAACTACTTCTACTTGTTTTTCTTGTAACGGAGAAGGGAAGATTATAATAGATAAATGTTCTTCTTGTATGGGAGAAGGGATAGTAAAAGAAGATGTGGAATTGTCAGTACAAATTCCAAAAGGAGTATATGAAGGAGTACAATTAACCACAAAGGGGATAGGAAATAAAGGTAGAAGAGGTGGAGAAAATGGTAACTTACTTGTGATAGTAGAAGAAATACCACATAATCAACTTAAAAGAGATGGTATGACACTATCATATAATCTTGAATTGGATTATATGGATGTATGTTTGGGAACGTCTGTTGAGGTACCAACAATAAAAAATTATGTAAGAATTAATATAGACCCAGGAACCCAACATGGTAAAATACTAAAATTAAAAGGAAAGGGATTACCTGATTTAAACGGTCATTATTGTGGTGACCAGTTAATAAATATTAAAGTCAGGATACCAACTACTTTATCTGATAAGGAAAGAGAATTATTGAACAAATTAAAAGAATTAAAATAAGATATTATGACTGAAAAATGTAAGAAAGAAATAGAAGAATATGTAGAGTCACAAAAATGGAATAATGTAACGATATTTGACCACTTCAATCTCATATACCCAAGTTATTTCTATTATTCGTCAAAAGGTGAAAAACGAAAATTACATGAATTATGGTTACATGATGAACATAAAATGAATAAACATATGTTAGAATTTTTTGGTCACATATTAAAGAAACATAACATCACTAAAGTTGATGTTCATAAACTAGATTGTAAACCAGGTAATATAATTGAATATACATCAAAAGATTGGAAATTTGATACAATATTTAGAACATTAGAAATATAAATAAGAAAACTCTTGTTTTTTTAAAAAATTATTATTACCTTTGTGTTAAATGAATTAAGTTTTTATTAATCAGTTAAATATTTATAATTATGGAATCAAATCTTTTTAAATCGTTTAGAACATTAAGTATGTGGGGTATATTTTTTATGTTATTCACTTTTGGTTTATTTTTGGGTGATTTATTATCCTTTAAAGAAATGATAACCATGGAGGTTTGTATTTTTATGGTATATGTAATTCTTAATTTAGTTAATTTTATTAATGACCTTAATAAAGAAAATAAACTTCTTAAGACTGAAAAGGAAATGTTTAGTAAAGCATTAATAGAATCTACTAAAGTTAATGATTTTCTTATACAAATGTGTGAGATTGCAGATAAACACATTGACCATCCCAGTTGGAAAGAAGAATGGAATAAATTCATAAAAAATGTTAAAATGAAAGAGGATGTAGCTAGAAAACTATTTAATGAATTAAATAATATGTTTTCAGGAGATTTAAATCCAAAAGAACAAAAACAAAAATTAGATGATATTATGAATAAATCAAAAGATCTTAATTCTTTTGGTTTTTCAGAAAAAGAAGTAAAGGAGGAAAACAAAGACATTAAAGATTTTACTTTAGAAGAATTAAAATTACAACTTAATAGATATATTGAAGAAGAGAAGTATGAGGAATGTACAGTTATTAGGGAACTAATTGAATTAAGAGAAAGTGAGTCAGATGAACTATAAAAAATGAATATTGTGAAAATAACAACATTAAACTAATAAGAATTAAATAATAGAAAAATGAAAACACAAACAATAACATTAGAATTGAGGGCTGGCGAAGGTGGTTCTGATGCTAGTTTACTAGTTGAAGACATGACAAATATATATCAAAAATCATGTCGTTTAAATGACTTTGATTGTAATATAGTAGAACAAAGAAAAGGATTTGTTAAACTATGAATAGAAGGTAAAGGAGTAAAGAACTTTTTTAATAATGAAATCGGTGGACATAGGTGGCAACGTATACCACCCACAGAAACAAGAGGAAGAATACAAACTAGTACAGTAACTGTTGCAGTCCTCTCAGATGATAATTACAAAGATATTGAGGTTTATCCTCATGAAGTAAATAAAGTCTATACAAGGGGTTCTGGTCCAGGAGGACAACATAGGAATAAAACTGAGTCATGTGTTATATTAACTCATTATTCTACAGGAATAAAGACAATGTGTTGTGACACACCAGACCAAAAGAAGAATGAGAAGAAAGCATGGAAGGTATTAACCGAAAGAGTTAATCATTTTTATAGGACTGGTAAAATTGAGGAAATAGTTAAGATAAGAAAGAACCAAATAGGTTCAGGAATGAGAGGAGATAAGAGAAGAACTTATAGACAAAAGGATAATATGGTAATTGATCATATAAATAATAAAAGAGGATTATTGTCTTTAGTATTAAAGGGTAATCTTGAGATATTACATAAATAATGAAATATAGTAAACGTAAGAAAATAGATAAAGATTTAAGGGAATACCTTTTTTTCAAAAGGATACCAAAGAACAGGATGGACATTAATTTATCCGGTTCGTGGAGATAACTTAGCAATAAACCCAAGATATATTTGTGGATCACCAAAAGGTAAAGAAAGAGATTTTAATCTTACATGGTGTGGTGATGGCAATTACTATCCGTTAAGTACAAATTATGATAAATTCTTACTAGAGTTTATTAGTATAATACTTATAAAACATAATATAACTGAGATTTGTATAGATAATAAAGACAATAAATATAAATCTATAGATTGGAAATTTAAAAATATAGAAAAGGTATGAGTAAAACAATATGTGAATATATTTTTCTAGATGGTTATAAAACACCTAACTTAAGAAGTAAAACTTATCTAATAGACTATTATCATACTTTTACAGGTAATAGAATAGATGAATTACCACAAAAATCATTTGATGGTAGTAGTACAAAACAAGCCAAAGGAAATAATAGTGATTGTATATTAAAACCTGTATATAAATGTAACAATCCATTTACAGAAAAAGATTCTTATTTAGTATTCTGTGAAGTACTAAATCCAGATGGTTCACCACATAAAACAAATACAAGACATCTTATAAATGAAAATGAATATAATAGTCCAGTTGACAGTTATAATAATTCTGTAGATGAATCAGAATGGTTTGGTTTCGAACAAGAGTATTTCTTAATGGAAAATGATAAACCAATTGGATTTCCTGAAAAAGGACAACCAAAAGAACAGGGAGAATCTTATTGTGGTGTAGGATCACATAACGTACAAGGAAGAGAGATAATGGAAGAACACATGAATATGTGCCTTAAGGCGGGTTTAGACATTACAGGAACAAATATGGAGGTTTGTTTAGGACAATGTGAATATCAATTACTATCACAAGGAAGAAAGAACTCAGGTGATGAATTATGGATAAGTAGATACATTTTATATAGAGTATCAGAACAATATGACATTGAAGTATCATTACATCCAAAACCAGTGTTACCAGAAAATGGTTATAAGGCTAATGGATCAGGATTACATGTTAATTTCTCGACTGAAGAAATGAGAAATGAAGGAGGGTTAGAAATTATTAAAGAAGCTTGTAAGAAACTAGGTAAAAAACACAAACAACATATAAAAGAATATGGTGAAGATAATCACTTAAGATTAACAGGGGATTTTGAGACACAATCTATAGATAAATTCTCATGGGGAGAATCTGATCGTGGTGCTAGTATACGAATACCATTAGATACTATAAATAATAAGAAAGGTTATTTAGAAGATAGAAGACCAGCATCTAATGCAGACCCTTATAAGGTTATTAAATGTATATCTGATACAATAGGAACAAAAATACAAGAAAAAGAATCAATAGAAGATTAACTTTCTTGTATTTTCATCTATTTATATAATAAATGAAGAAACTATTTCCAATCTTATTATATTTACTATTCACATCATGTGGAGGTCTAAAAATTGTTGAATGTCCTCATTTAACACATTTAAATGGTGATAATGTAAATATAATATTAGATTCTATAAAAACAGAAGTAATTATAAATTATTCATTACATTCCTTAGAACATTTAAATTTAGAGGGGATGCAGCCTTGTAGGTATAGAGTTTCTTGGATAGGAGAGGATGGGGGTAATCAAATTGGACTGGTTCAGAATAAAGACATTATTCAATAATGAGTTTTTTATTAACTAATTTATCATTAGAAGAAGCAACTATTAAATATAGTCCAGATGATAATCGATCATAAGGGTCAATAGCTAGAGTAAATTCTCCATTTTCTAATATAACAATTTTAGAATATCTTGTATTTCCTAATAAATCCAAAACCACTACTAATACCTCAGAATCCTTTTCTCCTTTGATATCTAAATATATTTCATTTTCTTTATGTACTGGATTAGGATAAACATTAATATCTATTTTATTTGTATTAATATAATTAATAGAAATTAGTTTAGAATAACTATATTCTCCATCATAATCAGTTTGTTTTAATTTATAATAAGATAGTCCATTATATGGGTCATCATCTATGTGAGAATAATATAACATCTCATTACTATTCCCAGCACCGTTAATATAATCCAAAACATTAAAAACAGTATTTTTTCCAGTTAACCATCTAGATTTTTCAATGGTAAAATAATCATTATTACTTTCACTCACAGTTACCCAAATTAAATGAACTTTATTATTAACAATCTTGCCCTTAAAATATAATAAGTCAATAGGAAGAGGAAGAGAATAATATATTTTCATTGAAACAGAATCAATATAAAGATTATTATTATTTACATTAGAAATAATTCGTATGCCGATACCAAAATTTGATGTATTAACTTCAGCAACGGTAGGGGCGGGACTTTTCCAAGTATCTGTAGAATTACCATAAGTTAAAGTAACATCTATAGTTGGCCAATTACCATTGCCATGGTCAGTAGAATTAATAACACCACCTATTATTAGCTTGACATCTTCTTTTTTTATATCCCCTATGGAATGTCGTTCAATAAAAACCTCAATACCATTTATGGTAGACCCAACAGGAATGGAAAAACCAAAATTAGTTAACTCCAAAACATCAGATTTTTTATTATTATCTAAATTAAGACATGTAACATAATCGTTATTTGATAATGTGGAATTTCCAAGATTAGTCCAAGGTATAATTCCTGACCCATCACTAATAACAGTGGATGAACCATTTGGTCCTTGAGATTGGGATGACCCCAATAAAGGACAAAATAATAGTATAATATATAAGAACTTGGTTTTCATAATGATAAAATACAAATAATAATTGAGAATGTCAACACTCTATTATATAAGTAGTAAAAAAATAAATGAAAATGAGGTTGTTTATTAAATT
>NVTD01000026.1 GCA_002401445.1 Candidatus Wolfebacteria bacterium
ACTTGTTTATTTTCCATATATCTATTTTACTATAACTTACTTATATCTATATCTACCGTCTCCACATCACTCACCATCTCTTTCAACTTCGAAAGATTTATCTTTCCGGGCTCCTTAAAATACAGTTCTGGCTTTGTGATTATATACGCACTAATTTGTGTTTGCTCTACATCTTTAAAATATGCTCCAAAGTGGAGCCAGATAATATAATCAGCCTGTATATCTTTTTTACCTAAGTTCTGAAATGCACTCTCTGCAGTGGCTTTTATTTCAATATTCACAATATCATCGCCATTTTTTGCAACAATGTCGGCTTCCTTATTATTATGCTCAAAAGTCATATCGGAAAGAGCTGGCAGTATTTGTTGTCTGCGCAACAAATGAATAGCAATGGACTCACTCAATGTAGAGGGAACCTTGAAGTAGTTTATATGTTTCCCTACTGGGTCTTTTTCTTTAAGCTTAGACAGATATGAAAAACCCTCGCGCATCAGAGATATAAGTTTATGTATTTCTTCAATAGAAAGTTTTTCTTTCATATTCCTTTCTTAAATAATATGGCTTATAGTACATCACCGTGATATTGAAAATATCATCACTCCACTATCGGCGGGGAACTCTAATAAAAGCAGATCGTCCTCAAACAGAAAAGTCTGCACGTCGCTAATTTGTTGCAAGTAAGTTGTATCAAGCGAATCATCTCCACAATATGCTTCTGTAATAGACTGAAGACTTATATGTACCTTACTGCCGCTTTTTATGTATTCACCACCACCTACATTACAATCAACTCCCATTTTTATTTGATCATCAGGATCAAAAGAAATAGTAAAGTTTAGAGAATCCTCTGGCTCGTATTCTGTACCATCTGCAAGAGTAGTTTTATCCCATTGCCACTTTCCTGAAAGCTCTACCAAGCATTCCCCAGCGACATACGTATCTACATTTCCGCTTGAACATGCACCACATGCATTACTGTATGTTGAACTGTCGTTACCGCACACAGGGGAGTAATCGAGGGTACACGCCTCTGCTTCTTTCTGATCATCTGAACACACATAGGTATCGATATTTCCTGCATCAATATTTTCTCCATCATCATTTCCTTCACCAAACATCGCAACGGCTCCTCGGAATATGATACGTCCATCAAGACGCAAAATCACATCATCACCAAGAGTCATTAAATCATATGATCCATCACTATATAGTGGTCCGGAGGAAGAAGCCTTCTCATCCATGACTACCGTTCCTCCTGATATACCCGGAACAACAACGCTTATCTTGTCTGCGGAAGACGACTGTGTAACAACCAATTGTTTTCCATCAACGTCCTCGTACACATAGGTTTTTGTACTATATACTCCTTGAGGATTTATACTCATAAGAGCCCCTGCAAAGAAGAGGATAATAACAATTATGATGAGATAAAATACAAGTGTCTTATTTTTCATGCGTACGATATTATGGATAATCTAATATATATTCCAATACTGCCCTAAAACACCATTTCGGTCAAAGGCAGAATCTAGGATACAATGCTCCTATGACACTCGAAACACCTATCTCGGAAATAACACGAATACTGCCAGCACAAGCAAAAGCTCTCGCTCGATTGAAAATAACTACGGCTCGTGACCTCCTGTATCATTTCCCAGCAAGATACGGTGATACTGCATCTGTAAAACATGTGAACGCGGTTAGCGATGGGGAGACTGTAACCCTATTCGGAAAAGTCTCCAATTTAAAATCTCGAAAATCGTTTCGTACAAAAGTCCCTATGGCAGAGGGTACATTTACTGACGACACTGGGACAATACGTGTCGTGTGGTTTTCTCAACCATATATTGCAAAAATGATTTCTGACGAAATGTTAGTTCGTTTAGATGGAAAAATTACTGAGCGCAAGGGAAGTTTGTTCATGAACAATCCAAAGATAGAAAAAGTTATAAAAATACCTACAGGAGTCGGCGATTCTCTTTTTGAAAAAAAGGGGAGTGGCAGGGGAGACACCCCAGGAAGTGAATTCCACCTCTACCCTGTCTATCCAGAAACTCGCGGATTAACTTCAAACTGGATGTATCATGTTTTGCAAAAAATTTTCTCCTCCGGGATTTTGGATGAGCTTGAGGATCCAATACCCGCAGACATATTAAAACGCTACAACCTCCCTACCCTGTCTACTGCGCTCGTTTGGATACATGGACCAAAGAATGAGAAGGACGCAATGTCTGCTCGTAAACGTTTTTCTTTTGAAGAAATACTTCTATTACAGCTTTCAAAATTTAAAGCAAAGAAAGCCCAGCAACAACTTCCCTCTTTTACAATAAAAAAATCTACCAAGGACCTTGCTCCGTTTATTTCCAAATTCCCTTTCACTCCTACCAACGCACAAAAAAAAGCGATTGGCGATATCTTGTCTGATTTTAAAAAAGGGTATGGTATGTCTCGTTTACTCGAAGGAGATGTTGGATCGGGAAAAACCGCAGTTGCAGCGAGTACTATCTATGCTGTTGCCACAACACACCCCGAGGGAAAAGATTTTGGATACCTGCAAACGGCATACATGGTTCCTACAGAAGTTCTCGCAAAACAACATTTCGAATCCTTCATAGAATACTTCCGTGACTTCCCTATTCCTATCGCACTTATTACAGGTAGCGAATGCCGTAAGTTTCCATCTAAAGTTGACCCAAATGGATGGACAAAGATATCCAAAGCACAATTGAAAAAATGGGTAGCCAACGGAGAAATACCTGTTGTTATTGGTACACATGCGCTCATTCAGAAAACTGTTGAATTTAAGCATCTTGCATATGTAATCATTGACGAACAACATCGATTTGGTACGCTGCAACGTCAGAAACTTTTACAAAAGAATGAAACAGCGCCGCACCTTTTGTCTATGACGGCAACACCAATACCAAGAACACTCGCCCTCACAATATATGGGGACCTCGACCTCACAATCCTAGACCAAATGCCTTCCGGACGAAAACCAATCATCACTGAAATAATTACTCCGAATGATCGGGATGGGGTATATGAAAAAATAAAGAAGGAACTTGCGAAAGGTCGACAAGCATATGTTATTTGTCCGCGCATTGATGAACCCGATCCAGACAAAGCAATGACTCTCAATGTAAAGTCAGTAACAGAAGAAGCAAAGCGATTAAAACGTACTATTTTCCAAGATCAGAATATAGATATTCTGCATAGTAAAATGACTCCGGCTGATAAAGAAGATACGATGAATCGTTTCAAAGCGCATGAGATTGATATTTTGTGTGCGACTTCTGTAGTTGAGGTCGGTGTGAATGTTCCAAATGCGACCGTCATTATTTTGGAAGGTGCACAACGCTTTGGCCTCGCACAATTGCACCAATTACGCGGACGAGTGATACGTAGTAATCACCAGGCATATTGTTTCGTATTTGCAGATAGCAAAACGAAAACAACTGTCGGCAGATTGAAAGCCCTTAAGACTGCAAAAAATGGTTTTGAGCTTTCTGAGTTTGATTTGAAATTTCGTGGACCTGGAGAACTCGTTGGTCGTAAACAAGCTGGGATAACTGATATAGGTATGGACGCGCTTACCAATTTAAAGCTTGTTGAGGCTGCACAAAAGGAAGCAGAAGCACTTCTAGAGAATGATCCTGAGTTGAAAAAACACAGTGTGTTAAGTGCGCGACTGCGGGCGTGCGCGGAGCATGAGATTCATTTGGAGTAAGAATCTATACCGAAATAAAAATCTGATAAGAATTTTTATATTTCGAGCGAAACGCAGTTGAGAAAATCGAAGCAATACACTAGTATTGTTGAGATTGATGAAACAAGTTGTAGCCGAAATAGGGAAATTCTGGCAGAGAATTTATTTCGGGATAGGTTCTAAGTATAAAAAAACCCGTAACCAACTGTTGGTTACGGGGAGTAGAGCACATTGCTGCTCAAGATTATTTGGTGACTGCATTAACTTCTTCCATCAGTTTGATGAGAGCATCCGCTCCATCAGGGCGAAAGAATCGCCGAGATTTGAGATCCACACATAGATGAGAGCATACTTCGGCCATCTTGTCTCTTTCACGAGACACGGTTGATAACTCAATTTCAAGATCCTCTCTTCTCGCGCGCTGTTGCAACCCTGTTCTTTCGATTTTATTACAATCAGAATAGAGAGTACTATTTTCTTTTTCCAAGAATTCGAGTCTGTCCTGAGCTTTCTTTTCAGACACGGCCTGCTTGTCGAGCTCTTCCATCGTCAACTTCTTCGTAATGTACTTCAAGATAGAGTCCATCGACACCATCTTGTAAGTCCATCCCGAAATATATTCCGCAGGTTCAACCGAAATATATACCGTCTGATTCCCCGCATCTGTAACCAAAATACTGGTATTCGTACGGGTAAATGAACTAAACCTATCTAATTCCGAGGCAGACATATCTTCGTCGCACTTCACAACGAGTTTATCCCCTTCTCTCCAACAGAGCAGTAAATTACTACTTATCTGAGTAGTATTATCAAGGTACGCAGTTTTACCGCTTCCCATTCTTCGGGGCCCCGATACCTCACAGTAGAATAACATCCCATGAAGATCTCCTTCGGGAACATCCATAGAAAGTCTCTTCACAATTGTCCCCACAGGAACAAAGGGAAAAGTTGAGCCGCGTAACCAGACACTGCCCTCGTTATTAGTCCAACCGAAAACATGAACTATTAGTTTCTTGTTATCTGTTACTTTTATTTCACTATACATGTCAAACCTTTTCTCTTTAACATCGTTAAAGAATTCGGATCAACGACATCGTCGTATTTCCTCAACTACAAGCCTAGTTGTTGTAGGCACTCAAGCATCGCTTTGAGTGGTACTATAGTACACTATAATATAGTAACTGTCAAGTCCCTGTAATGATCCCCGAGCCTGACTCGTTCTCAAAAGAAATTCATTTGGAATAGCTTTGTATAGGTAAAAATATAACAAAAACCCCGACATCAGTCGGGGTTTTTGTTTTCTATTCAGATATATTTTGTGAATCTTCCGGAGGTTGATTTTCATCTTGTTCCGAAGGCAACACCGTTTCTGGTGTACGAATGGATTTTGCTGTAAGGAATAACAATAAAACTAAGACAAAGGCTGCAAATCCAATACCCACCCACGGGATCCACGCATGGCGTTCTGTTATTCTACTTTCTACACCATCGCATACATTCCCTATTCCATCACTGTCTACATCTCGTTGATTTCGATTTGGATGATTTGGGCAATTATCTTGTGAGTTTATTAATCCGTCCTGATCAAAGTCATCACACACATCTCCCCTGCCATTACCGTTCACATCTTCTTGGTCCGAATTGTTAACCGCAATACAATTATCATTTATGTCTGGAACCCCGTCGCCATCTACATCAGCAATTACATAATTGGGATTACTTTTTGTTGCATTTTCCGAAAGGGTAACAACATTTTTTGCTGACGCGAGATTGCCCGCCTCTCCTACTGGGGCCCTCGATGATCGATCTGGGTCAAAATATATACGATACGAATGATTCGGCTGAGCGAGAAAACGAACAACTTTTTTATTCGAAGTAGTTACATCGTCTTGATTTAAACGAAGTTCACTAATGCGAAGTGGTTGTACAAATGTAAATGTAATAATCCACTTGCTAGATGTTGTTTGCGGAAATCGAACTGTTTGTCCTTCCATTTTTTTATCTGCAACAACAATTACATCTCTACCATTTACTATTGCATGAATTTCAATGGAACTTGGAAGGGCAACATCGTCATCAAGTAAGGTAGTTATCTTTGAAGAAGTAACCGGACTTTGGCTTGTAAGTGTGATCTGTGCACGCTCTGCTGTATTACTTGATAGTGAGAAACTCGTGTACGTACGTGAACTTCCATCGAGCATTGATCTTGCATCTCTTACTGCAGGATTCGTACTTGCAGAAATGGCAACATTTTCCACAAAAATATTTTCTTTAAAAAAGTGAGGTTCAAATGTATTGGTTTCTACATCCAATACAGCAAAATCAAACCTTTCGATAAATTCATCAGCAAACGGCATCTCCACCACAGTAGGTACATTCACTGAAATAGTTCCTACGTCTTTGTACGAACGATACGCATCGATAACTGACGAGACACTACCTTGTGCATGAACAGACAAAGCAAACCCAAATATCAACACTGCCACACCTATTTTTCTAAAAAACATATTATTTAACATTATCGGATACCTCACTATTCTTTTTCTTTTTCCCCAAAAATGCAGTACTCATAAGCAACACACCCACAACAGAGAACGTCAAAATACGTCCTGCGAGATCCATCCTCCATACATCTATCAAAAGCAATCGCGCAACAACAAAACCAACAAGCACTCCTCCATACATCTTTAATCCGTGGTTATTATTTTCCAGTCCCTGGAAATATGTCGCTAGACCAATAAGGATGTAGACCACTAGAGCAATCATTACCGCGGTATTGTCATTCTGTAACCAAGCATGTAATGAAAGCCACAAGAGAATGTACCCGTATGCCGAACCGACTACCATTAGTATCACACCTGGTTTCTGTGATTCTTTATCATCAGTCACACGTGTACGACTCCACAAGAACTGCCCTAGCACAAACATGGTCAATCCCAATACAAACAATACAAAAAAATCTTTATGCAACACTCCAGTTCTCCACGCATTTGAGGCCATGCTTCCCAACGACATAAAAGCAGGGGCAATCAGCAGCCAACTTATTTTTCCGGCTATCCTTGCATCTTGCATGATCAAATACGAGACAAAGGCAACAGCGGCAGCTTCAATGGTATACGCAATAACCAAAGTCGAGCCACTCAATTCTGCCGAGGTTGCAGCAACAAGCATCGCAACACTCACACTTGCATACATATAAAAAGGTTCTTTCCTGTTTGTAATACGAAATACCATAAATGCTCCGACGGCAAACACAAGCATCCATGCAGTAATTATCAAACTCTTAAATTCATCCTGAGCAGCTGTCATAATCCAAGCAAGCAAGAGCAGACCATTCCCTAATGCTACCAATAAATCTGGAGTGCTATCTTTAGCTTTTGCTTTCAAAATATTTGCAATATTAGTGACGAAAAATAGCATTGCAAAAACATATGCAAACAAAAGCAACATCCCTTGATCCGCCGAGGTAAAGGACACTAAGTGAGGCAAACTATAAAATACAACGAGAATTAATGCAGCCACGGTAAGCTCTCTCTGTCCCATCAAAGCAGACACCCAAATGGCCCCAAGGGTCACAACGAGTAAATAAGAGAAAATTTCAACATAATCTAGGACTGGTACGTTAGTCAACAAGGGTGCAATACCCGCTAAAATTAAACTCATTAATGCAAGACCTCGACTTTTATACTTCACACTCATCAGCGCAACAAAAGCCGTACTTAAAAACATAACAACTAACACAGACAACGGTGTAAAGAAATCATAAATTGAACGCGCCGCATACAACGTCAACAGAATAGTTGTTGAGCCCATCACGAGAAACACACCTCCTTGATGTATATATTTCTTGATTCTCCACCAGCCTAACAATATAAACAAAACTCCAGCGATAATACCAAAGGCAATACGTCCCATTGGACCAATCCAGTTATTCAAGAATGCATATGTCGTCAACCAACCAAAGGCGATCAATAAAAGTAATGCACCGAGCTTAAGTAACCAATCTTCCTTTAACCACATAAAAAACTGCTCAGACAAAGTCGGGCCTTCATGAATCACAACGGATGGAGTTTTCAATTTTTTGGGTAGACCAGATTTTCTAGCCGTGATAAAAATGTCCTCAATATCGGATGTTTCTAATCCTTGTTGTACAAAAAAGTCTGTTATCTTTTCTTTTGCAACACCCTTTCCAAGTTCATCATTAACATAATCAACTAGTTTATTTGACTGCTCAAGTGGCTGTTTTTCTTGTGCATCTTCTGAAGGAGCATCTTTTAATAAAGTATTTTGTTCTACTTCACGCTTAACTAACTTCTCAAGATCAGTTATTCGCCTGCTCATTCTACTCAAGAATGAGAAGAGCACGATAAAAGGGAGTGAGAGAATAAATAAGATAAATAAGATATATTCCATAATGAATTTATTATAGTACATGTATACCTTTTTTACACTGTGTGATTCACACACGCAAAAAATATGCGTGCACTTGGACCTGCCTGCCGGCAAAGGCAGGCTTGGTCACGAGTTTCTAATGCGTTTTTGTGGTCACAAGTCACTAAGTATATTTCTACGCTACGCTTGAAATCTACTAAGTGCTCGCGACCCCGCCTCGCGGTTTTACCTGCTAGGAAAGGCAGGCAAAACATCGCTCCGGCCCGCACAACTAAAAAACAGGACGCAGGTGCTGTTTTTCTTAACGTTGTGCGCGCACTTGGACTTGAACCAAGAAACCGCCAAKGTATAAGCTTGGAGCTCTACCAATTGAGCTATGCGCGCATATGTAAGGCTATACTACAGTATTGCTTATATTTTGGAAACCTCTTTCTGTAAGTACAACAAACTTGCATTGACTGCCTCTTTTAAATCTCGTTGATATATCATAACGTTGCAAGTCCCACGACCAAATCCATTTTTATAACTTAACCCAGACAATTTTGATTTCTTGATATATATTTGCCCAAAACATGAATTAGGAAGTTTTAGTTCATTTTTCCAAAATGAAATTGCTTCTTCTTTATCCATATCACTGTATATTTGAATCTTAACAACAATTTTATTAAGTGGTGCATCTATGCTTTTTAGCCAGAGCAGATAGAACCGAATCATTGCTGGATCAGTATTTGCTATTCCTGTAGTTGTGTAATTAGTTTTAAATCCTTCACCCCAATATAAAAACAATCCCGATAACATTATTTCCCTTTTTGAGAGTTTTCCGATTTCACTTTTCACACGTTTATAAACACCTCTGAGTCGATCCTCCTTTTTACGTGCCTTTGTGTTCCGACACCTTTCAATCCTACGAGGATTGAAATCACGTAATTCTCGAATCCTTTCTTCAGAAAGTGGATAATCTGCAAGCCAATAACTCAAGGTGCTTTTGCTAATACCAAGTTTATCTTTTATTTGACTGTAGCTCATGCCTTTTTTACGTAACTTCAGAGCTTTTTCTTTTTCTTTTCTTAATGCCATAATTGAACCTTTGTATATGAACAATATGTATATTATACCATGGTACAAAAACAACGCATGATAAACTTGTACACACCAAGAAAAAGCCCCCTCGCAGGGGCTTTGTAATTAAATAATAGAACACTAGACAACCAACACTTTGCTTGGTTCCCACGGAGCTTTCAATATTTCGAGTAATTCTACCGGAGAGCTCAACCCCATCTCTTTAAACAGTGGCACTGTGATTTTTGGAGGATTTGTATCAAAAACAAATACATCACCACTTCCACTCGCAAGCATATCAATCTCCCAAGCATGCTTAGAGTTAAACCTGAGGGCTTTCGCAGAAAGATCTGTCTGAGATACCGCCATTTTCTTAGTAGGGGTGTCAGCAAAGCTGAGTCCCTCCTGAATAACCGCCCACCACACAGCAACAACTGGTGTAAATACATGCCCTATTAAAAACTCATCACAATAAATCTCAATGTGTTCATCAGGATATTTACTACAGGAATCCGGTGAAATTACTTGACCAGTAAATCCTCTACTCTTGAGAAGAGAATACTGTGCAAAAAATTCTAATGTATTCATGTCTACCTTCCTCTGGGTTAAAGGTTACAACTGTATCTTATTTACAAACTCCCCTATTTCTACGCCATATTACAGATAAAAGCAACCTATTATGCCTGATGCTCTATATCTCTTCGTTTTTCTAGAACAATACCGTTTGCGGTAAGTAATTTCTCGTACTCCTCACGCTCAAGCGTCTCTGTCTCAATCAAACGTGCTGATATCATGTCGAGAGCTTTTCTGTGTGTCGTCAAAACAGTCTCTGCTGTTTGTATTCCTTCATGAATAAATCGTGATACTTCCGCATCAATCTCTGCATTTACCTTATCTGAATATTCTTTGTCTTCAACACCTTGACCAAACATCGTTCTCCCACCGTTTCCTTCCAGTGCAACTGGGCCAAGTTTATCTGACATTCCATATTTAGTAACCATGTCGCGAGCAAGTGCTGTTGCTACTTGCAAATCATTTGATGGACCAGTGGTCAGATCGCCAAACACCATTTTCTCGGTAACATACCCACCAAGAGTCATTGCAATATCTGCAATAAATTCTTTCTTTGAATGCATTTTTCGATCATGTTCTGGAAGTTTCAGTGTATACCCAGCAGCACGTCCGCGAGAAATGATAGAAATCTTGTGAACTGGATCAGAATAAGGCAATACACTTGCAACAAGAGCATGTCCTACTTCGTGATATGCAGTAATTTCCTTTTCCTTCTTTGATAATATGTGGCTCTTTCTCTCTGGGCCCATCATTACTTTTTCGATAGATCGAATCAGATCAAACTGAGCAATAGATTTTCTGTTTTCGCGTGCAGCGAGAATTGCCCCTTCATTCATTAAGGAGTATAGATCTGCTCCAGAAAATCCGGGGGTTCGGTGTGCGATCAAAGACAAATCAACATCCTCAGAAAAGGGTTTCTTTCTTGAGTGAATTTTTAATATTT